>AEMJ01000893.1 GCA_000166735.2 Leuconostoc inhae KCTC 3774
TAATAGCGATCATACAAATATTAAAAGAAAATATCAATCGTTTGGCTATTACCTTTCTTATTTCCGCTAGGAATATTAGGAGTTGCAATGTTAACGCCAGTAGATGGAGGAATGCGATATATATTACCTATTATCATGACGTTACCAATGGGTGTAGGATTTATTTTCCGGAAAATAAAAAACAGAAAATGGCTAGCATTTTAGCAATAAATAATTGATGATAATTTTTCGATGCGTATGTCATAATAGATTATTCGTTGAAATATATTGTGAATAAAAATAAAATCAGAGAGAGACAAAATGGATAAATTAGCGATATTAATACCAGCATATAACGAGGCCCAAACTATCGAAAAAAGTGTGACAGATGTGTTGGAGACTACTAAAAAATATTGAGGGTACGGTAGTATATGTTTACGACAACAATTCTAAAGATAATACTGCCAAACTTGCTGAAAAAGCTGGAGCAATAGTTAAACACGAGTTTGCTCAAGGAAAAGGCGCAGTGATTAGACG
>AEMJ01000892.1 GCA_000166735.2 Leuconostoc inhae KCTC 3774
TTAATCAATTTGCTACAGAAGGTTTAATGCCAGACTTGACAATTTATTTTGATGTGCCACCAGAGCTTGGTTTGGCACGCGTTAAAGCAAATCGTCAAGGGAAAATCGATCGATTAGACAAAGAAAACTTATCATTTCATCAGACAGTTCGA
>AEMJ01000891.1 GCA_000166735.2 Leuconostoc inhae KCTC 3774
CTAAAAAAATGGACTATTTTTATTCAGTCCGTAAAATGAAAGTATAGGAGTATTTTTATGTCAATTCGTTATTCACAAGATTTCAAAGATTCATTGGTTAGACTTCACCAAGAAGGCCGTTCACTTAAATCATTAGCAGAAGAATTTGGTCCGTCGAAAGATTCTATTGCTATTTGGGTTAAACAAGCTACCCCAATCATGATCAAAGGCCATCCGTACGATAATGGCCGTATGGAAGCGTTTCATTCAATATTGAAGCGTGAAGAGG
>AEMJ01000890.1 GCA_000166735.2 Leuconostoc inhae KCTC 3774
TTTATTTGAAGGCATACCAAACATTAACTGAGGTCCAAGCAGCCATTGGTTGGTATATCAATTTTTATAATCGAAATCGTATCTCAAATGTCGCCTAATTAACTGAATAAAAATGGTCCAATTTATTGACTTCT
>AEMJ01000889.1 GCA_000166735.2 Leuconostoc inhae KCTC 3774
GCATGGACATCACTTATTTAAAGTTGAGTAATGGTCAGTGGGTTTATTTAGCGTCGACTTTAGATTTACGAACGCATCAGATATTAGCCCATCAAATCAGTGCCACGATGGATACCAAATTAGTAGTTACAACACTACAAAGAGCGCTGTCAACCCATAAAAACCAAATTATTGACACACTGATATGGGCAGTCAGTTCACTAGTTTTGGCTTTGAAAATTTGTTAAATCGACACAAAATTGATCATTCGTATTCAACGCTAGGGCATCCATACGAT
>AEMJ01000888.1 GCA_000166735.2 Leuconostoc inhae KCTC 3774
TAGTAAAGAAAGGGTAAAGGGCGAGGAGAAAAAAGCGAACGAGGGAATAGGTAAGGGGAATAAATCAGGATAAAAAGCGAATGTAGTAGAGAAGAAAGGGGGCAAAAAGGGAGGAAAAAAGAAAGGGGAAAAGAAGGGGAGAAAGTGTTGACGGCAGGGAAGGAAGTTGGTATATTAGTATATGTTCTAAGGCA
>AEMJ01000887.1 GCA_000166735.2 Leuconostoc inhae KCTC 3774
TTAGCCATAGGTAAATATGAAAACATACCTGCAGCTACAGGACGAATAAATCCAGCTTTCAGTAATAACTGATGACTCTTAACTTCTGCATCGGCAGGTATTTCTCGTAAAGTTGGCATTAACAATTTAGATTGTTTCATAAGTAATCCTCGTTCAATTTTCTTTTTTGAATAATATATAACACTATAGCTTAAGTAAAGGTGATTGTTGCGATAAATGACTTATCGCAGCAAATCGTTTATCGTAACAGCAATCATCAAAACAAACATGAAAATAGCCCCACCAATTGTCACCACGTTTTCAATTGATGCTGGTAATGGTCTACGTAGAATTGCTTCTATGGCATTTAAAACTAATTTACCGCCAT
>AEMJ01000886.1 GCA_000166735.2 Leuconostoc inhae KCTC 3774
TAATATAATAGTTGCAACGTCTTTTAAACTCATTAGGATTTTGTGCCACAATGGTTCCTTCTTTTGTAACAAACACATTACTGCCAAACTTTTCACGGTTAGCAATTACCTGTTCTTTACTTAATCCTTCTTGCACATTAGCACTTTGCGCTGCTATTGTTTCTTT
>AEMJ01000885.1 GCA_000166735.2 Leuconostoc inhae KCTC 3774
ATACCATAGGCAAACCCGTTTAATAACCGCACAATATCTAGAGCACCAATTGATGGAACGGCTAGATAAGCAATAGTCGTGATGAGATAAAATATAACACCCCAACGCGCTACACGCTTGCGTCCAATTAATTCGAGTTCTTTACCCATAATTAACCTTGCAAGCAATGTGCCAATAATATAAATACCTGATGCTAATCCTGCTTGACCAAACGACGCATGTAATTCATTATGAGCCATAACAGCTATGATTACCATCATCAAATAGTAGACAAGATACACAATAAAATTAATGATTGTGATTGTAATAAAACCTTTGTTAAATAATTTTTCTTCCATGAGTCATCCTTCGATATTCACCAACACAACAAATACTACAATAAAGCTACGTTGGCGAAGGTGATAC
>AEMJ01000884.1 GCA_000166735.2 Leuconostoc inhae KCTC 3774
GGCTCTTCATTACCAATAACACCAACTTCTAGTTCTCGTGAACCCTTAACAGCCTGTTCAACCAAAACTTTATAGTCGTATTGAAATGAATCTGCCAATGCTGCTTCAAATTCAACTGCAGTTTTAGCACGAGAAATGCCAACAGAGGATCCTTGGTTAGCTGCTTTAACAAAGACAATATCACCAAATGTCGCCACTACTTTATCCCATGTCCACTCTTTAGCTGTTTTGCTATCAAGCACCACATATTTTGTATTACGAATTTGGTTAACCGTTAATAATTCTTTAGTCA
>AEMJ01000883.1 GCA_000166735.2 Leuconostoc inhae KCTC 3774
CCTGATTTTGGCGTATTGGGTTAAATGATTTAGATTATAATAAGACAACACGCCTACATGACCAATTATTTTATGTGGATATGCCAGAAAATTGGTTGCGCCATTATTCACCTAAAAAATCAAAACCATTTTGAAAGTGTCATACAAAAACTTTGATGAATCTTGGTATGATGCTGAAATTAAACGATTTGGTTTGAACAACAGTAAACGTATTCGGACATACTCGAAAGGTATGCGTGCGTTATTTGCTATTATTGTTAGTTTTGCTAGTCGTGCACAATATGTATTACTTGACGAGCCACTTGATGGCTTAGATGTTTTGATTCGTGATCAAGTGAAGCAGTTAATTGTCAACCAAGTAACACAACATAACACGACTATTTTAATTGCTTCACATAACTTAATCGAGTTAGATACGTTAGTTGATCGCATTCTATTGTTGAAAAATCAAACAATTGATCGTACTTTTGCTATTGA
>AEMJ01000882.1 GCA_000166735.2 Leuconostoc inhae KCTC 3774
GCCAATGACATGTTATTATGTATGCTGATAAAATAACTAAATCAATGCAAGAAGCAATTGATGAAACAGCCAGACGTCGTGAAGTTCAGATGCAATATAATGCCAAAAAATGATATCATACCAACAACAATTAAAAAAGAAATACGCGATTTAATATCTGTTCGTTCAGTTTCAACGGATGGCAAAACAACC
>AEMJ01000881.1 GCA_000166735.2 Leuconostoc inhae KCTC 3774
CAAAATAAATCCTGTTAGAGCAATCTTAATTGGTTGCTTTTTTAAATTCCAGTACAAAAAATCCGTGATTTAAATGGTGGTTTAGCGCAATGACAGTATTTTTGATACAATAGAATAGACATACTTCTAGGGGTAAACGATGAAAAAAGGTTTAAAATATTAATCGCATTTATTGTTGTTGCTATAATTGGGATAGTTACATTTTTGGTTCAAGCAAACACAACCATCAGTTAAAAATGCTACACCGCAAAGAGCAGCCAAATTAGCTAAAGTAAAGCATATTAATTTGGTTGCATTGGGTGATTCGCTAAC
>AEMJ01000880.1 GCA_000166735.2 Leuconostoc inhae KCTC 3774
GACATGCAGCATTAACGCCGGAATCTCGAACAGCTGCCAATTATTTTGCGATGCTGTCAGAATTTCAAAATCAAAATCAAACGTTATTTATTATGGGAACGTTAGATAACCAAAAGTTAATTAATAAAATGGAGAAAATCGTCATCGCAACACGTAGTTTAACAATTAAATTAAGTGACTTTGAAGGCCCTTTGGA
>AEMJ01000879.1 GCA_000166735.2 Leuconostoc inhae KCTC 3774
GCACAAGTTAAGAAGACAGATGTTGAAATTCGTGTTGTTAATGATGGCGTTAAAATTCCAAATAAAGATATTGGGGACATTTTTGGGCGATTTTATCGCGTGGAAAGCTCACGCAATAGTAAGACAGGTGGCACTGGTTTGGGATTGGCAATTGTTAAGGGGA
>AEMJ01000878.1 GCA_000166735.2 Leuconostoc inhae KCTC 3774
AATTTATTTTTTAAAAACAAAAATATTTGGTTTTTAGGTACGGGTATAGGACTATTTATAATTGGTATACTAGTTATATTGACTGTTGGATATGCAATCTATACTGGTAAAAAAAATGTCACGCGAGTCATTGAACGCTACGAAAATATCGAAAAAAAAACTGGCTAAATTTTTGATAGTATTCAAAAATAAGTAC
>AEMJ01000877.1 GCA_000166735.2 Leuconostoc inhae KCTC 3774
ATCATGCCCTCTTGACGTTCTTCTATTCTATTGACAATTGGCAACAATGTTGCTGTTGTATCATTAACATAAGAAATAGAACCTGTTGGCGCAATAGCATGACGATAGGCATTATACATACCATATTTAGCAACGTCAGCTTTTAATTCTGCCCAATCATGTTTTGTTGGGATATTATGTTTAGCAAACGCTGTAACGACTTTTTGTGTACGTGGCGCCCAATCCTTCTCTAGATACTTACCAAAATAAGAACCATCAGCGTAAGTAGATTTTTCAAATTCGAAAAAGGTTTCATGACGTTCTTTAGCAATTGCCATTGAGGCTTTAATTGAATAATAATTCAATGTCATAAAGAACGTTGTTGTAAAAG
>AEMJ01000876.1 GCA_000166735.2 Leuconostoc inhae KCTC 3774
TAGCGAAACAATTGGGCTTTCGTGAAATTCATCAAGTCATTTGGTTGTATCTTGTTATTAATGGCAGTTTCACATTATATGGTGGTTATGCTATTCGAAAACATGGCTACTCACCATTGCTAATTTTACTTGTACCAGCGATTTTTTCTGGTGTTTCAACATTTTGGTTAAACATTGTGGCTACGCAATATGGCTTCTATTTT
>AEMJ01000875.1 GCA_000166735.2 Leuconostoc inhae KCTC 3774
CTGACATGGTTGAGTAACTGGGTGAAAAGAGGACACGTGCATGAGTGAGACAAAAAATAAAGTAAAAGTACATGTTGAAAAAGTTAATAAATCATATGGTGAGAACCACGTTTTACGTGATATTTCATTAGATATA
>AEMJ01000874.1 GCA_000166735.2 Leuconostoc inhae KCTC 3774
GTTTCTTTCTCACGAGTCAGAGTATTGTAAATTTTAATCATGATACGCTCCTTTATTATTACTTAGCACCCATTATACAGGACTCTGCAACCTTTTTACCAGCAACGCGTTAAGTCAGTCAAATATAACTGTCATTAAGCCTG
>AEMJ01000873.1 GCA_000166735.2 Leuconostoc inhae KCTC 3774
GGTCAAGATGTACGTTTTACATATGATAAAATGGATGCCGCTTGGAATTTTATTAACAAAATTTGGAATGCATCACGTTATGTTATCATGAACTTGGACGAGACAACGCCATCATCATTGCCTGATTTAGATAAACTTTCATTAAGTGATAAATGGATTTTGTCG
>AEMJ01000872.1 GCA_000166735.2 Leuconostoc inhae KCTC 3774
TCAAAACACATTGAACAAAAACTCGCGTTGCTTCCAGCAGAACCTGGGTCATACCAAATGAAAGATCAGAATGGCAAAATTATTTATGTCGGCAAGGCTAAAAATTTAAAAAATCGGGTACGATCTTATTTTAAACAAGAACACAATGGTAAAACAGCTGAACTTGTTCAAAATATTGTTGATTTTGAATTTATTGTCACAAATTCCGATAAAGAAGCTTTTCTGTTAGAAAATGAGTTAATTAAAAAGTATAAGCCATATTACAACATCCGCTTAAAATATGGCACAGGTTACCCTTATATTAAAATTACTAAAGAACGTGATCCTAAAATGGCACTGGTTAATGAAGTTAAAAAAGACGGTGGTTTTTATTTTGGACCTTATCCAAACGTTTATGCAGCACAAGAAACGCTACGGTTTTTAGAAAAAAATTATCCCTTGCGTCGTTGCAATGGCTATCAGGGTCGACCATGTTTGTACTACAATATGGGGCAATGCTTAGGACCTTGTTGGCATGAGGTGTCAAAACAGGATTATGACGAACAAATAGATCGCATTAAACATTTTTTGGATGGTGACACAACAACAGTTAAGAAGGCTATTGCTGAAAAAATGAAGGCTGCCGCTGATACCTTAGAATTTGAACGTGCGGCAGATTTAAGAGACCAATTGAAGTATATTGATGAAACTGTCGAAAGTCAACGTGTTTTGTCTAAAGATACAACACCTAGAGATTTATTCAATTACTATTTGGATAAAGGTTGGATGACAGTTGAAGTTTTTTCTTAAGGCAAGCGCGCTTGATTAGGCAATTTAAACGGACATTTTCAGTTGTGGGTACAGAAGATGAAGAAATGATGAATTTCATTCAGCAATTTTACGCACAACGTAATATTCAAAAACCACATGAAGTTCTTGTGCCCCATGGTATAAATATTGCTGCCTTAACTGAAATTTTGGCAGTATCAGTGCGTATACCAGTACGTGGCGAAAAACGTGATTTAATGGATTTAGCAAAAAAAATGCACGCATCGCTTTAGAAGAAAAATTCCGGCTTATGCAATTAAATGAGAAAAAGACAACTGGTGCGATGATGGAAATTACCGATGCACTTAAAATTCCGATGGGACATCGTATTGAGGCTTTTGATCACTCACATACACAAGGTGTTGAAATTGTTAGTGCAATGGTTGTTTTTGATGATGGCGTGCCGAATAAAGATTTATATCGTAAATACAAAATTAAATCTGTTAATCACGCAGATGAGTGGGCCGAAACACAGGAAGTTATTCGCCGGCGCTATTCTCGTCTACTAAAAGAAAATGGTAAGATGCCAGATTTGATTTTGATGGATGGTGGTGAAATTCAATTACATGCCGCTAAAGAAGTGTTAGAAGACGAATTGAATTTGCATGTTCCAATTGCGGCGATGGTCAAAAATGACAAGCATAAAACAGCTGACTTAATTGATGGTAAAACTGAAAAAATAGTTATTCTTGATAAACAGTCAGAAGGATTCTTTTTAATTCAACGTGTGCAAGAAGAGGTACATCGATTTGCTATCAACTTTCATCGGCAACTAAGATCAAAAAATTCACTTGCCTCAAGACTGGATAATATTCAAGGTGTTGGACCTAAAACACGTCAGAAATTGTTGCGAGAATTCGGTTCATTGCCAAAAATAACAGCAGCAAGCGTAGATGATTTAATGATGATAGGTGTTAATGAAAAACTTGCGCGTGTGATACATTTAAGTTTGCAGGCGGGACAGTGAGTGTAGTAGCGGTAAACTTATTTCCTATAACAATATTCTCAGTGCATTTAATTATTGGAAGGGGTAAATATGTTAGAAGTTAAAAATTTATCGAAACAATTTGGTCGATTCGAGGCAGTCAAGAATGCAAACTTTGCTGTTGATCGGGGAGAAATTGTTGGTTTTGTCGGACCAAATGGTGCCGGGAAATCAACCACAATTGATATGATTTTGGGCCTAACAAAACCTGAAGTGGGTGAAATTTTAATTAACAGTGAAATTTTAACACAAAAATCAGCAGCTAAACTACATCAAAAAATGGGATTTTTATCCACTGACATGAATTTAGACCGTAATTTAACAGGTTATGAAGCATTAGCATTTTTTGCTCATTTACGTGGTGATTGGACGCCAGCGGTCAAAAATAACATCAAAAAATTGGCAGTTGAAATTAATGCTAATCTCAACAAAAAAATCAAAAAACTGAGCCGAGGTAATCGACAAAAAATTGGACTGATCGCATCAATTATGAATGCACCAGAATTGTTGGTGATGGATGAACCAACGAGTGGCTTTGATCCAATTGTCCAAAGCGAATTTATTAGATTGCTTAAAGCACATAAAGCTCAGGGTGGCTCAGCACTTATTTCATCACATAATTTAAGTGAAATTGCTGAAATTTGTGATCGCGTTGTTTTTATTGTTGGTGGCAGAATTGTTGATAATCAATCTATGAATGGACTCCGAGAAAAAGCACCAAAACGTGAAATTATCGATCTAGATGCTGTGTTAGAAAAACTAGTTGATAAAAATCCAGATCAACGTCTAGAAGAGGATGAATAACATGCTTAGTAATGTTTTTTTGAAAACGTTATATGAGAAACGGATCGCTATTATTGGTTGGGCAATTGGCATTTTATTAGCAATTATTGGTGTAGGTGTCATGTTTCCTTCGATTAAGGAAATTTTTGGCAGTCAGATGGCACAAATTCCAAAAGAGTTTCAAGGTTGGTTTGGTGAAAATGGTAACATGATGAGTTCATTTAAGGGTTATGTTGCTACGGAACTTGTTGGAAATGTTGGCATCATGCTAGTCATTCAGGCAATTATTTTTGGTTCGAGCTTGTTGGCAGGTGATGAAGAAAACAATGTTTTACAGCCATTGTTAACGTTACCCATTTCTCGTCGTAGTATTTATGCCCAAAAATGGGCGGCTCTTGCGGTAATTAATTTAACTTTGGTTATTGTTTGGGCGATTGCAGTTGAAATAGCAGCGTTACTGGTTCATGAAACAGTTGGCTTTAACATTCTGTTTCGAATTGGTATAGTTTTCTTCTTAACCAATCTTGCACTGGCAACAATTGCTTATTCAATTGGTGCGATGACTGGTAAACGTTCTGCAGGTGGTATATTCATTGGTGTATATGCTTTTTTGGCTTATTTCATTAATGCCTTAGCAGGTCAAGGTGACGTTGTGAAAACGCTAAATCAGTTAAGCATTTTTAAGTATGCAGGGTATATTGAATTGAGTAGTCACACCATTCTGTTTGGAAATATAGTAGTTATTGTGGTGGCTTTGATTATATTTTACGTTTTAGGTCTTTTAATTTTTAGTCGACGTGATATCCAAATGAATTAACCCTGTCTAGATTATGTTCCTGAATTATGTTAGACTATAATATTAGAACTATTCGCAAGTCCACTGTATGGACAGACAAGGAGAAAACGCGCGCGATGAGATTTGACTTTTAGAAATAAGCAATTATTTTTTCGGTAACGGTGGCTCAACTAGTAGAAAATAGCTTATATCACGTCGAATCATGTCTTATCTCGCGCTCTAAATATTATGGCATTCGTAGATCAAGCAGAAATTGAAGTAAAAGCCGGAAAAGGTGGTGACGGTATTGTTTCATTCCGTCATGAAAAATTCGTAGCAATGGGTGGACCATTTGGTGGCGATGGTGGCCGTGGTGGTTCAATCATTTTTAAAGTGGATGAGGGACTTCGAACATTGATGGATTTCCGGTACAACCGTCATTTCAAGGCTCAGCCTGGTGGCAATGGTGGTACAAAGGGTATGACAGGCGCTTCTTCTGAAGATCGCTATATTAAAGTACCACAGGGAACAACCGTTAAAGATGCTGATACTGGTGAAGTATTAGGTGATTTACTTGAAAATGGGCAGGAACTTTTGGTGGCTCAGGGCGGCCGTGGTGGCCGTGGTAATATTCACTTTGCTACGTCTGCAAATCCAGCGCCTGAATTATCAGAAAATGGTGAACCAGGAATTATTCGGAACTTGAAATTAGAATTAAAAGTCTTGGCCGATGTTGGTTTAGTAGGTTTTCCGTCAGCAGGTAAATCAACTTTGCTGTCTGTCGTTTCAAATGCCAAACCAAAAGTTGCGGCATATCATTTTACAACGTTGTCACCAAATATTGGCATGGTACGTTTAGATGACGAACGAGATTTCGTTATGGCGGATTTGCCTGGATTAATCGAAGGTGCATCACAAGGTATTGGATTAGGATTTCAATTCTTACGACATGTAGAACGAACGAAAGTTGTTCTACATTTAGTTGACATGTCAGGCGTTGAAGGAACGGATCCTTATACACAATACCGTAAAATATTGGATGAATTACAACAATATGATGAAACAATTTTAGATCGACCACAAATTGTTGTGCCAACGAAGATGGACATGCCAGACTCTGATGAAAATCTAGCAAAGTTTCAAAAAGAAATTGCTGCTGAATCTGGACTTCCGGTTCAACCATTGATTGTACCTATTTCAGCTTTGACTAGAGAGGGGACACAAGAGTTGATGAGATTAACAGCAGATATGTTGGCAACAGCTCCTGCACCTGAAAGTTATCGCACAGTAGATGAGACGATTACTAGCGAAAAGACATATGACTTTAAGCCAGAAAATCATGACTTTACTATTGTGTGGTCTGAAGAGAGTGAGCAGTGGATCATTGGTGGTTCAGAAGTTGAGAAACTATTCTTGATGACTAATATCCAACGTGACGCTACAATTATGCGCTTTGGTCGCCAGCTGCGACATATGGGTGTTGATGATGCACTGCGTAAAGCAGGTGCTAAAGATGGCGATGATGTTCGTATTAGTGACTCGGACTTTGTATTTGAATTTAGTGATTAATATTATTTGTAAACGGGGAACCACTACTGGTCTCCTGTTTTTTATTTTTATAAAACTATAAAAATTAGATTGTGAAGTAAAAAACGTTGACATAGAGATAAACTTCACAATGTTTAATTGGCAATACATGAGTAAAAAGTGCTATGATATGAATAGTTAAAAATATGGAGGAAATGAGTGACGTTACGCGATTTTGGTTTGTAGCCAGTTGATTCCTTAATAATTAGCCCACGAAACGTCGTCTCTCAGTTTATTATGTCAGAACAAAAGTATGGTGCAGATATTGTCACAGATAGTTTGGTCAATCATGGGGTTGACTTGGTATTTGGTATTCCTGGTGCAAAAATAGATCGTTTATTTGAAACATTAGAACATCCGAAGTCAGGTCAAAAGGTGCCTAAGTTAATTGTCGCACGTCATGAACAGAATGCTGCTTTTATGGCGCAGGCTTTTGCTCGTATTACAGGTAAAACGGGCGTTGTAATTGCGACTTCTGGTCCAGGCGTTGGTAATCTTGTCACGGGATTAATGACAGCAAGCGCTGAAAGCGACTCTGTTGTTGCTATTGGTGGGCAAGTACCACGAAGAGATCTTTATCGTTTGACACATCAATCAACGAACTCTATTGCTTTATTTAATCCAATTACAAATTTCAGTTCAGAGATACAAGATCCAAACAATATTTCAGAAATTTTGGCAAATGCTTTTGCAGCTGCTAATGGGGCCAAAAAAGGTGCGGTGTTTGTATCATTGCCACAAGATATTGATGATGCACCAGTTGATGTTGAGGCTTTGGCGCAAGTACCAATGGCTAAACAAGGTGCCGCCTCATTATCTGATTTAGATTGGTTAGCTGGAAAAATCAAACAAGCTAAGTTACCTGTTTTGCTGGTAGGTGCACGTGCATCAGATGATGAATCTGTTACGGCTTTGCATAAGCTGCTCAATCAAGTATCTTTGCCAGTTGTAGAGACGTTCCAAGGTGCTGGTGTTATCTCACGTGACTTAGAAGAGACATCATATTTTGGTAGAATTGGTTTGTTCCGTAATCAAACTGGTGATAAGTTGTTGCAACAATCTGACTTGGTGATTACTTTAGGCTATGATGCTATTGAATATGAACCACGTAACTGGAATAAAGAAAAC
>AEMJ01000871.1 GCA_000166735.2 Leuconostoc inhae KCTC 3774
CGCATTAACGACTGACGCACCAACACCATGTAATCCGCCAGAAACTTTATAGCCGCCACCACCAAATTTACCACCAGCATGTAATACAGTAAAGACTGTTTCAAGTGCAGATTTTCCCGTTTTAGTTTGGATATCTACTGGAATACCACGCCCATCATCAGTTACGGTAATTGAGTTATCTTTTTCAATTGTTACTGTAATATGAGAGGCAAATCCGGCTAAGGCTTCATCAATCCCATTGTCAACAATTTCCCATACCAAATGATGCAAACCTTGTGCAGTAGTTGTGCCAATATACATGCCTGGGCGTTTACGAACAGCTTCTAACCCTTCTAAAACTTGGATTTGATCTGCATTATAGTCCCCAGCACTGGCATTTACGGTACTGGCTTGACGAATTTCAACATCATCAGTGACAATACCATCTATATTTTCTAATTCATTATTTATTTCTTCAGACATATTAAATCCTTTATGTACTTGTTGGTCACTCAACTTGTTCTTCTAACACAATTTCACCTTGTTTCACGTGAAACACTCTTGGCGCATGAATTAATTGCCGTGCAACATCACTTAACGTTGGTGCTGTAATGAACGTTTGTACCTTATCTTGAATCGCTAACAAAAGATGTGTTTGCCGATTAGCATCAAGCTCGCTTAAAACATCATCGAGTAACAAGATTGGATATTCACCTGTTTCTTGTTGCATGAGATCTATTTCAGCTAACTTAATTGCAAGCGCAGTTGTTCTTTGTTGACCTTGTGAGCCAAAAACAGCGACATCATTATCATTAACAATAAACTGAATATCATCGCGATGTGGACCAACTAATGTTGATCCTTGCATGATTTCACGTGATTGTTGCTTTTTTAAGGTTTGTTCAAAAACTAATTTAATCGTTGCTAAATCAGTTTCTTTTTCAAAATCAAGACTTGTTTGATATCTCAAAGTTAAAGTTTCACGTTTATTTGAAATTTCAGCATGAATGGGTTGCGCTGCAACTTCTAATCTTTCCAAAAATGTTTGACGTGCCAAAAGTACTTGCGATCCAATATCAACTAATTGTTCTGTCAAAACATCTAAAAAAATTGTGTCCGTTGTTTGTTTCATTTGCAATCGCTTTAAGTACGCGTTACGTTCCTTTAATATGCGACGATACTGCGTTGTATTGTACAAATATAAGGGATTCATCTGTCCAAATTCCATATCAATGAACCGCCGTCGCACACTCGGTGCACCTTTAACTAACTCTAAGTCCTCGGGTGCAAATAAAATAACATTTAATTGGCCAATGTATTGTGATAATTTAGATTGTTCCAAATGGTTCACACGCGCTTTTTTGCCTTTATTCGAAAAGTGCAAAGATAACGGTGTGTCACTAATGCTTTTCTTAACTCGACCACTAATTGTGGCTTCTTTTTCCTGCCAACGAATTAAATCTTTATCACTACTTGTTCGATGCGAGCGTGCCAAAGCTAAAACGTAAATACTTTCTAGTAAATTTGTCTTACCTTGTGCATTTTCACCCAAAAAACATTCACACCATCACTAAAATTTAGCGTTAGGTCAGTATAATTACGGTAATTAACCAGTCTTAGCGATTGGAGTTCCAAGAACTAGGTCCTTTTGGTCCTGTACCACGACCACCTTGATTGGATCGACCAAACCCACCTGCACGTGTCCCATTTTTCTTACGTAATTCAGCAAATCGCGCCTCTTTACGTTCTTTAGCGACAGCAGCTTTTTGCGCTTTAATTCGGTCATTACGCACGGTTTTTTTTGCAGCAGCAGCACGTTCAGCTTTTTCTTCTTGTGCTGCTGCAATCATCTCATCAGCATTATCTGCCAATGAAATAACATAGTTCTCGCCGTCCACAGTAATCTCATCGTGATTATATAGTTTTTTACCACGTCGATTTTCAGTCTCGCCATTTAGTAAGACTGGAAAATCCATTAGATAGTACTTTGCCTGACCACCAGAAGAAATAATATTCTCTTCTTTTAGTAATTGTGTGAGTGTGATGTATTCAGTTGTGATTTTTATATTTTTCGTCATATTAGTTACTCTTGTATTGTACCATTTTTTTGCAGCTTATTCTTAAAAAAACGGTCTAAAATCGTTTTTAAGCGATTTTAGACCGTTTTAAGGATAAATGTTTGTTTGTTATCAAATTTATTCAAAACGCCCGTTAGGAATTAAAACGTGCGGACTGGTGTAATCAACTGTAATTGCTTATCATCTGTTTCACCAGCTGGTGTCAATGTGAACGGGCGCAAATTACTGGTAAATTTGATATCAACAGATTTACCATTAAACACGCGTAGCGCATCACGAACATAATCTGGATTAAATGAAATCTCCAAATCTTCCCCCTCTACAGATTTGGTCACCAATTCTTCTTGTACACGACCTACTTCTTGTGATGTGCCAATCAGTGTTACCACGCCATTTTTCAGTGTGAGTTGAACAACGTTATTTCGGCTTTCATGACTCAATAGACTGGCACGATTAATTGCACCTAGTAAAGCACTTGCTTCAATCGTAAGCTGTGTTGTACTTTCTGTTGGAATTAAGCGATCTGTTTCTGGATAGTTTCCTTCTAATAATCTTGAATAAAACGTAGTATTACCTAAATCAAATACCGCTTGGTTTGCTGCTAACTTGATTTCAACTCGATCTTGCCCTTCTAACAAACTTTGTAATTCGTTAAACGATTTAGCTGGCATAATCACATCCGCTTTAACATGCGCATCAGTACCTGTTAAAGTTACAATTCGTTGCGATAAGCGATGTGAATCAGTTGTCACAGCTTTAACATCATTCCCATTCAAAGCTAGGTGGATACCAGTTAAAATGGGACGACTTTCTTGTGTTGAAGCAGAGATTTTTGTTTGCGAAATAATATCAACAAGTTGTGCTGCTGAAACACTCAAACTTTGAACATCATCCATTTCTGGTAATTGTGGATAGTTATGAACATCCTGACCATTAATTGTAAAATCAGAAGCACCAGATGTGATACTAGCACGAACCCCATCAACAGATAAGGTCATATCGTCAGCAGGTAAATTTTTAACGATGTTTGAAAAGAATGTCGCTAGTAATGTGATACCACCTGGTTGTTTAATAATTAATTGGGCCCCAGTATCTGATTGATCAATACGCGTTTCAATTGAAATGTCACTATTTGATCCTGTTAAAATTAATTCTTCTTGGGTCAAGACAATTTTGATATTTGTCAAAATTGGAATTGTTGTACGAGATGAAATTGCACGAGAGACATCATTTAATGCCTTGATAAAAGCTTGACGATTAATTGAGAATTGCATAATTATGCTCCTTTGATTTTAGCAATATGCGTAGCCTTGTTTTTAAATATTTTAAATAAAAGATCTAGTAGTAATAATAAGGGGTGTTTAAGTTGGGGATAACTGCCTGGTCATAACGTAGTAAACATTTAAACTTGTTCACAATGCTGTGGGAAAAACAGCTACTTTATCATGTCTTATCCACAAGTGGTATTTACCCTATTTCCCATTTTTTATCTCATCTGTTAGTGCTTCAAGCATTTCTTTTGTTCGCGCATCAGACTCAGCTTTTTCGGTAATCTTATTGGTTGCGTGTAGAACGGATGAATGATCCCGGCCACCAAACGATCGCCCAATGTCTGGCAGACTCTCGTTTGTTAGCGTTCTGGTTAAGTACATAGCAACATGTCGTGCGGTTACGAGGTCTTTTTTACGACTCGTACTTTTGAGATCATCAATCGTTTGCATGTAGTAGTCAGCTACAACCTGTTGAATGCGTTCAACAGTGATTTTAAAGCCTTGATTGATATTTAAATCACCCAATATTTTTTGGGCGGTTTCTTTAGTGGCTGGTTTATTACGATAGCGTAACATTGCTTCAAAACGATGGAATGTACCTTCAAGTGTACGAATATTGGAATCAATTTTATCAGCAATTAACTCTAAGACGTCATTAGGAATCTCTAAATTGTCAGTTTCTGCTAAATTTTTGAGGATAGCTACACGAGTTGGCAAATCTGGTTTTTGAATATCCATTGAGATACCGGCCTCAAAACGTGATGTCAGACGAGACTGCAGATCAACAATTTCTGTTGGTAATTTGTCTGATGTCATGATGATTTGTTTACCTGTTTTGGTTAAAACATTAAAGGTATTGAAGAATTCTTCTTGAACTTTTTCTTTACCCGACCAGAATTGGATATCATCAATCAACAACAGGTCTACTGTACGATATTCTTTTTTAAATACCGCTGTTGCACCCTCTCCAGCACGCAAAGATTCAGTAAAATCATTTAAAAAATCTTCTGCCGTCGCATATTTAATGCGAGCCGATGGTGTTGTTTTTGAGTAAGCATTACCAATGGCTTGCATTAAATGCGTTTTACCAAGGCCAACACCACCGTAAATTAAATATGGATTATAGACACGACCTGGATCTTCAGCTACAGCACGTGCAATCGCGTAAGCATTTTCGTTACCAGTACCAACAACAAATTTATCAAACGTAAAATTCTCATTTAAATCTGATTCGCGTGTAAACGTTAGATTTTCTGTTTGAATAAGCGTGGATTTTTGTATGGCTTCGGCAATACGAAGTTCAGGCTTGATGAACCCTTCAGCAATTTCCATGGCATACTGTACAAAGCTCATAGCATACGATTTGTTCCAATTGTCAATGATATCACTGCTTTCATCAACGGGAACTTCTAGAATAATGCTTGATTCTGTTAAAGTAACTGGTACAAGGGGCTCTATATAGGTATCAAAGGAAACAGGACCAATTTCTTGATAGAACTTAGCTTTTACCTGATTCCATAATTCTTCTTTTGTTATGGGTTTTGTCACAAAAATCTCTCCTATAAATTCGGTGTACTTTAAAAATAACGGCAAATTAAAAAAATGACGTCTTGAACCGATCAACTTTTCTATATAAAGAAGAAGTAGCAAAGATTATTATAACAGTAAGAAATAGAGTTTTCCACAGGAGAGTTATAATTTTAGAGAATATCAACAGTTGTGGACAAAATAAAAAAGGTTTGTGGATATAAGAACGAACATCTGTGCGAGTTATCCACAAACGAACAAGTTTATGAACATTCAAAAGTGGGTAAGGACAATATTTGAGGTTTGTTATAAACATTATCCACAATTTAACAATAACAAGCTGTGGATATGTGGATAACTTGTGAACAGCCCTGTTCCTAATGTTTCTATAAACGTAGTTACTGCACAGCCTTGTGTCTTGTTTTGGATAAGATTGTGAATAGTAAAGAAAAGGTTAAGGGCTTTAATACTTACCATCTTTTATAGACCTATCTTTGTTATACTTAAGGGTATGATTATACTATTTAACAAACCTTATAATGTTTTAACTAAATTCACGGATCCTGATGGTAGACCAACATTGGCTGATTATATTGATA
>AEMJ01000870.1 GCA_000166735.2 Leuconostoc inhae KCTC 3774
TTAGTAGCAAAAGGACGAATTACTAACTATTTCTGGGGATTAGTTTATTCTGCCATGTATATGCCACTAGCATTTCAATCGCATCTGTTTGGTGAAGTCGCGCTTAGTGCATTTTGGGTTGTTATGCAATTTGTTGGTATTATCGCATGGTTAGGTTTTATGAAACGTGATTCAAGTACTGAGAAAAGTGATCAATCAGTAGTTACAACAAAATACATGTCACGAAAACAGTGGCTGTTTGTGATACCCGTCTTTCTTGTCATTTTGGCGATTGTTGGCTTGATTCTAGAACAGGCCGGTTCAAGACAACCCTATATGGATGGCATGACAACAACGATTTCTATGGGGGCACAAATATTGCAGACAGCAAAATTTGCTGAATCTTGGTATGCTTGGTTACTCTTTGATATCGTTGAACTTATTTTATGGGGACGGGCTTGGACTGGCCATGCAGACCCTAGTGCATTTGCCATGCTTGGTATGAATCTAGCACTGACAGTTAATGCGATTTATGGTATTGTTCAGTGGCGGAAGTTAACAAAGAAAGAGTGAGAGGATAAGCTATCATTAAAAAGTGGTAGCAAAGCGCGTTTATAAACATGAGAACTTTTGCAGGTAATTTATTTAAAGATGATTTAGAAGGCGAAAAAATTGGTGTTTTTTTGGTACATTAGCACCAATGCACGTGGGTCATCAAGCAGAAATTTATAAGGCTGCTGCCCTAAATGATGGGGTTGTGGTTATTGCATCAGGATATACAGGTGATCGTGGTGATCAAATGGGGCTTTCTGTCGAAAAGCGGTTTCGCTATTTACGGGAAGCATTTAGTGATGAAACGGCGATTAAAGTAGATTATATTAATGAAGATAATATTCCTCAAATGCCCGCAGGATGGGATGAATGGACCAAAATCTTAGTGCAAACTGTCAAACGTAATGTCGTTAATCAGAATGCTAAAATTACTTTTTATACAGGTGAAGCAGAGTATAAATTGGATTTAGAGAAACGTTTACCTCAAACTGGGCAATTTACTGTTAGTTTGATGGATCGCACGGTTTTGAAAATCTCGGCAACTGACATTCGTAAAAATCCAATAGGCAATTGGGATTATATTAATCGTGTTTTTCGGCGCCATTTTACAAAGAAAGTTACTGTCATGGGATCGGCATCTACAGGGAAATCAACTTTAGTACGACGATTAGCGCGTACGAGCAACTCACCATTTTCCGAAGAATATGCACGTGAATATCAAGAACGATCAAATGTGAGTGATGACGAATTAGTAGTCAAAGATTATATTCGTTTGATTCAAGGGCAGTATGATGCTAATTCTAAAGAAATTAATTCACCAGCTAACAACGGTTTGACGATTTTTGATACGGATGCCATGGTAACTAAAGTTTATGCTGATTTGTGGCTGAGTAAAGAGGATAGTAGGCAATTACTGCCACTGTTTGATAATACAATTAGTGAAGAATTGATTGATCTTATCTTGATTATTCCACCAGTGACACCCTATACTCATGATGGTTTTCGTAACATGAATAATACTGATGACCAGTCAAGGTGGGCATTTCATAATGAATTAATGCGTGTTATAAAGCATTATGGTTTCATGGACAAAGTAGTGTTGCTGGATGCTAAGGGTGAAGGTGAAGATCCTTATGGTTATTATGCCCGCTACTTACAGGCTTTAGACGCGATACAGGAAAGAACAGGATTTAATATTAAACATTTATAATAACGAATTGGTCAATCTATTGAGATTGACCTTTTTTATTAACTAGACAACTTGAGCATGCAGTTCTTTGTATTTACCATTGACATACAGCACATAAACTCCTACAATGAAATTGTTAATAAAATCACAAAATAAAAGTTAGGAGACTATCATGTCAGAAAAAGTAGCGATTGTAACAGGCGGTGGACAGGGAATTGGTGAAGGCATTGCATTGCGATTGGCCAAAGATGGTTATGCGGTTATTGTCAACGGCCGTACAGAACATAAACTTACCAAAGTTGTTAATAAAATTGAGGCTGCTGGCGGTGAAGCATCACTGTTTGTTGGAGATGTTCAGTCTCGTCAGGTTAACTTTGATTTGGTCCAATTTGCCATGGAAAAATATGGCCGTTTAGACACATTTATTGCAAACGCGGGTATTGATTGGGTAGACACGATTGAAGAAACACCCGAAGAACAAGTTGATAACATTTTAAACATTAATTTAAAATCACAAGTATGGGCTTTACAAGCAGCACCAACGGCTTTAAGAAAAAATGGTAAACAGGGTGGTACAATCATTTTAGCATCTTCAATTGCTGGTATGGAAGGCTTTGAAATGTTAGGTATTTACTCAGCAACAAAATTTGCTGCACGAGGCTTAATGCAAGCTGCAGCCAAAGAATTGGCTGCAGATAATATTCGTGTTAATGCCTATAACCCAGGTATTGTCCTAACGCCAATGTGGGATGAAATAGATGCCCGTTTCGCAGAGCGCAAGAACGTGCCAGTTGGATCAACACGCCAAGCGTTTATTGATGGTATTTTGTTGGGTCGTGGTGAAGAACCAGAAGATATTGCGAAGTATGTGTCATTCTTGGTATCAGATCAAGCTGATTATATTACCGGACAATCATTAGCAGTCGATGGTGGAATTAAGTTTCAATAATAAAGTAGATGATATGGACTAGAAATATTAAAATTACTGCTGAATTTCTTTTTATGACTTGATCTCAATCACATTTTGATCCACAATTAAGATCAAAAAACTTGACGTGATAAAGGATCCGGCCCATGATTAGCAACAAGCAACAAGCAACAAGCAAC
>AEMJ01000869.1 GCA_000166735.2 Leuconostoc inhae KCTC 3774
AAGTATTCGGCACAACGTGGTCAATATCTAGCCTTAAAGAAACGTAGTAAAATGGGTACTGGCTCAAGATTGACACCTGAATTAAAGGAAATCATTGAGACTTGGGTTAATGTTGAGCATTGGACACCTGAACAAATAGCTGGCAATGTGCAAGATGTTGATGTTTCCGCGTCAGTCATTAGATTATGGGCTAGAAAAGGTTTGATTGATATTCGCAAACATAAGTATCATCGACAAAACGGCACGCCAAAGGAACGTGCAGTAGCCCAGACAAGACGTGCTAAAGAACGTGAAATTGCTAGACTACGTGAGCAACTGAAAAATGACGGAGAA
>AEMJ01000868.1 GCA_000166735.2 Leuconostoc inhae KCTC 3774
CGCAAATAATCAATGCTTTTTTCATAATAATTTTCCTTTTCTATTTCAAGTTTTCACCGTTTGACGCAATGACATCTTTAAACCAATAAAATGAGTCTTTCTTGCTACGCTTTAAAGTGCCTTCATTTTTATTGTTTTTATCCACATAGATAAAGCCATAGCGTTTATCCATTTCCCCAGTACCTGCTGACACCAAGTCAATGCACCCCCACGGTGTGTAACCAATCAAATCCACACCATCTTCTACAACAGCAAGTATCATTTGACGAATATGTTCGCGCAAATAATCAATACGATATGAATCGTGTATCTTACCATCTGCCTCAACTTTATCATATGCACCAAAACCATTTTCAACAATGAATAAAGGTAAATGATATTTATCAGTAAACCAATTTAATGCATAGCGTAAACCTTTAGGATCAATTTGCCATCCCCAATCGCTAGCCTCCAAATAGGTGTTTTTCACTTGACTATTTTGAGGTGTCATATCATCAAAAGGCGTCTCACTGTTTTTCTTAACAGCATGTGACATATAATAACTAAATCCAATGTAATCAACCGTTCCAGCCTTCAAATCTGCTTCGTCTTGCGGTGTGATATTAATATCAAATCCCTTGCGTGCCCAGTATTTTTTCAAGAACTCTGGATAAAAGCCATTAACATGAACATCAGCAAAGAAATAATTTTTTTCCATTGCTTTTTGAGCAGCCAAAACATCATCTGGATTCATAGTTGCTGGATAAACAGGTCCCATAGCAATCATGCAGCCAATTTGAAAATCAGGGTTGATTTCATGCCCTAACTTAACAACGCGAGCACTTGCGACTAATTCATTATGAGCTGACTGATACATACCTTCCTCTCTATTTTCACCGGGTTTAAAGCGAAGACCAGAATTAGTAAATACCAAGAAATCACTATCATAATTTG
>AEMJ01000867.1 GCA_000166735.2 Leuconostoc inhae KCTC 3774
TCGAAAAACAGTTTTCGTGCTATCCATTTTCAGAAACCTTCGTTCAATTTTACACCGTACGCTTGCATGAAAACATTGTAAACGGAAATCAGTTATTTTTAGAATACCACTTTTTCACAATCTTCGCAAAATTTTTTTAATCTTCTTAGAAACTTGTCAATTAACTTGACAATATAACCTTTTGTTCAATAATATAAATTGCCTTACTTAGTGAAATGTGATTTTTTCATGAAAGCAATAAGAAATATTTCATTGCTTTAGAAAAATTAAGCTCAGTGACATCAAG
>AEMJ01000866.1 GCA_000166735.2 Leuconostoc inhae KCTC 3774
GATTAAACAATTGAATGAACATAAAATTGATGTTGTCGTTGGCACACATCGCCTGTTGAGTAAAGATGTTGATTTTTTAGATCTTGGTCTGTTGATTATTGATGAAGAGCAACGTTTTGGCGTTAAACACAAGGAGCGGCTCAAGCAACTGCGTCATAGTGTCGATGTACTAACCTTGACGGCAACACCAATTCCG
>AEMJ01000865.1 GCA_000166735.2 Leuconostoc inhae KCTC 3774
GAAACCATTATTTTGTATAAAGAAAACGGCATTCGCCTTATAAGCACCAGCAAAATTAACGCCTTCATAAAAATCACCTTGTGATGAACCACCTTCACCTGTATAGGCATAAGCAACAGCGTCCTTTTGACGCTTTTTCATGCCAAGTGCAATACCTGCCGCCTCCACATACTGTGCACCGATAATAATTTGTGGCATCCATGAATTAACTGGTTTTCCTTCTTCAGTTGTAAACACATTACCCAAT
>AEMJ01000864.1 GCA_000166735.2 Leuconostoc inhae KCTC 3774
CACCCACTCATGCACACGTGTTGTGTTGTACCCTACTGCAGCATTGTAGTATATGTTATTGCCGACTTTTAATGGCGCGGGATGTAAGTGTAAATGTCCCGTAACTGTCGC
>AEMJ01000863.1 GCA_000166735.2 Leuconostoc inhae KCTC 3774
TTTAAAAAAACCGCAAAAGCGGTTTTCTTTTCTATGCTTGATGCCATCTTTGTCCTTGTGTTGTATCTTCAACAATTATCCCACTCTCACTTAATTGCTGACGTATTTGATCTGATAATTCAAAGTCATGTGCAGCGCGTGCTGATACTCGTGCTGCTAGTAATTGCTTTTGTGCGTCTGTTATTTGCGGCTTGTCATTTAATTCTGTTATACCAAAAACACCTAGTAACAATAATATAGTATCAAGTAAATACTGTACTGTTTCAATTTTAACTATTTTATTATCAGCGTACGTATTGGCTAATGTAACAAGCTCAAAAACTGCTGCTAGCGCGTTTGGTGTATTGAAGTCATCATCCATCGCCATCTCAAAAATATTAATTTGTTTTTAATAGCGCTCTCTAGATCAGCATCTTTCCCAACATCAGCGTTAGTCAAGCGAAATGACAAATTGCGGTAACCTGTACGAATACGATCTAGGGCGACACGTGCCTGCGTTAATGTATCAGATGAATAATTAATAGGTCGCCGATATTGCGTTGTCGCTAATAATAATCGAATTGTCATCGGATCATCGTAATGTTTCAACATATCATGAATAGTGGTAAAATTCCCTAATGATTTAGACATTTTTTCATTATTAACATTAACAAAACCATTATGCATCCAATAGTTTACAAATTTTTGACCCGTATGAGCCTCAGATTGCGCCATCTCATTTGTATGGTGCGGAAAAGCTAAATCTATTCCTCCCCCATGAATATCAATAGTATTTGATAAATACTTTTGTGCCATAACCGAGCATTCAATATGCCAACCAGGACGACCACTTCCCCATGGGGATTCCCATGAAATTTCATCCTCTGCCTGTGTCGCTTTCCAAACAGCAAAATCTATCGGATCTTCTTTGCGCGTCATCTCTTCATCATTCAATCGACCAGCAGCATTTTCTGCCATTTCATTGAGATCTTGATGTGCCAAAATACCGTATCCTTTAAATTTTTGGCTCGAAAATAGACATCCCCCTTTGCTTCATAAGCATAACCTTTATTAATTAAATCTTGAACAAAAACAATAATGTCAGGAATAACCTCTGTAGCACGAGCACGTACTGTTGCAGGTTGAATATTCAAGGGTAGCGTATCTTCAATAAAAGCATTGGCATACTTGTTAGCAATGGTCATCTCATCTACGCCTTCTTCACGTGCCCGCTGAATGATCTTGTCATCAACGTCAGTAAAATTAGATACATAATTCACCTGATAGCCACGATATTCAAAATAACGACGGACAACATCAAACGCAATTGATGAACGTGCATTGCCAATATGAATGTAGTTATATACTGTCGGTCCACAAACATACATATTAATTTTTCCTGGAATAATTGATTTGAAA
>AEMJ01000862.1 GCA_000166735.2 Leuconostoc inhae KCTC 3774
AATTTCGCCTTCGTAACGAATACCTTTACCTTTATAAGGTTCAGGTGAACGTACGGCACGAATTTCAGCTGCCAAATCTCCAACACGTTGCTTTGAGATACCTGAAATTTTAATAGTCAATGCGTCGGGCACTTCAACTGTCAAATCTTCACGTTCTTCAAAATCAACGGGATGTGAATAACCAACTGCCAAAGTCAATTTTGAACCTGACTTTGATGCGCGATAACCAACACCGACAAGCTTCAAAGTTTTGGTGAATCCATTAGAAACACCTTCAACCATGTTAGCAACGTTTGCACGAGTAGTGCCGTGCAAAGCTTTTGTCTTGTTGTCTTCACTTTGACGTGAAAATGCTACAGTAGTACCCTCAACAGACATTGAAATTTGTGAAGCAATATCACGAGACAATGTTCCCTTAGGTCCCTTAACAGTCACAACAGTACCTTCTTGAGATACTTCAACATTTGTTGGCAATGTAATTACTTTATTTCCAATACGGCTCATGGTAAGTCTCCTTTCTTAGATATATTACCAAACGTAAGCGAGAACTTCGCCACCAATTTGCTTTGAACGTGCTTCTTTGTCAGTAATAACACCAACTGAAGTCGAAATAATAGCAATACCTAACCCGTTCAAAACCTTTGGTAATGAATCAGATTTAGCATACTTACGCAAACCTGGCTTTGAAATACGCTTAATTCCTGTAATCACACGATTACGGTCTTCACCGTACTTCAGAAATACACGAATAACACCTTGCTTGTTATCTTCAATGTACTCTACGTCGCGGATAAAACCTTCTGATTTCAAGATTTCAGCGATGCTCTTTTTAATTTTCGATGCTGGAATTTCAACTATTTCGCGGTGAGCCAAATTGGCGTTACGAATACGTGTCAATAAGTCAGCAATTGGATCAGTCATAGACATCTATCGATATCCTCCTTTAATTTTTGAACGAGACATAATTAAATGACACGCTCTTAACTATTATAGACTATTTCAGTCAATTACAGTTAAAAACGTGTCACTCTATTTAATGTTAAGAGCGACAGTCGTTTTTAGAATACAATTACTTAGTAAATGGCATCCCTAAGAGTGTCAACAATTCACGACCTTCTTCATCGTTTTGCGCTGTTGTAACAACAACAATGTCTAATCCGCGAACGCGGTTAACTTTGTCAAAATCGATTTCAGGGAAGATCAATTGCTCACGAATACCTAAAGTGTAGTTACCACGACCATCGAAGGCCTTTGATGATACACCTCTAAAATCGCGAACACGAGGTAATGAAATGTTAATCAACTTGTCTAAGAATTCATACATACGTTGTCCACGCAATGTAACCTTAGTTCCGATTGACATACCTTCACGCAAACGGAAACCAGCGATTGATTTCTTTGCCTTTGTGATAACTGGCTGTTGCCCAGCAATCAACTTCAATTCTTCAACCGCTTCATCCAAGTTCTTAGAGTTTGAAACCGCATCACCAACACCCATGTTAAGAACAATTTTATCGATCTTAGGTGCTTGCATTGGTGACTTAAAGCCAAACTTTTCGATTAAAGCAGGTTGAACTTCATTAACATATTTTTCTTTTAATGCGTTAGCCATGAAAATGATTTCACCTTTCAAAATTAGCCTAGTACGTTACCAGACTTTTTAGATACGCGAACTTTTTTGCCTTCTTCAATTTTAAACGCAACTTTAGTTGGTTCATTAGTTGAAGGGTCAAGCAGTTGCACGTTTGATACGTGGATAGGTGCTTCAATATCGATAACACCACCCTGTGGGTATTCGTTAGAAGGTTTTTGATGCTTCTTAACGATGTTCACGCCTTCGACAACTACGCGATCTTTTCCAGCAACAATTTTAGTAATTGTGCCTTCTTTTCCCTTATCTTTGCCGGCAATCACGCGAACCTTATCACCTGTTTTTACAAACATGTTTTGGCTCCTCCTTGTCAGTATTAGAGCACTTCTGGTGCCAATGAAACGATACGCATGAAATCACTGTCACGTAATTCACGTGCAACAGGACCAAAAATACGTGTACCAACTGGTGACTTATCTTCCTTCACGATAACAGCGGCATTTTCATCAAAATTGATGTATGAACCATCTGTACGACGAACGTCAGAAACAGTACGAACGATAACAGCCTTAACGACGTCACCCTTCTTTACGTTACCACCAGGGATAGCTTGCTTAACTGTAGCAACAATCATGTCACCCACACCAGCAAACTTACGGCCTGAACCACCGAGCACTTTAATCGTTAAGATTTCACGTGCGCCAGAGTTGTCAGCCACTTTTAAACGACTCTCTTGTTGAATCATGGTTCTTCCTCCTTAGTTAGCAATTAATTACGACGATTTAGTACGGAACGAATTAGAGAATTACTGCCTCTTCAACGATCTTAACCAAACGGAAGTGCTTAGTTGCAGACAAAGGACGTGTTTCCATAATTTGAACAATATCATTCATCTTAGCGCTATTGTTTTCATCATGGGTTTTAAACTTCTTCGTGTACTTAACTCGCTTGCCATAGACTGCATGTGTTACATAAGTATCAACAGCGACAGTAATTGTCTTGTCCATCTTATCTGAAACAACACGGCCTTGGTAAACTTTTCGAGCATTACGTTCTTCACTCATTTTTCAGCTTCTTCCTTTCGTCTTATTTACTGGCGTTTGCCAATTCTTGTGCACGAATAACTGTTTTAACTCGTGCGATGTCCTTACGAACTTGTGCGATACGCGCCGTGTTTTCAAGTTGACCAGTAGCCAATTGAAAACGTAGGTTGAATAATTCTTCCTTGAATTCGGCTTCGCGCTTTTGCAAATCCGCAAGTGACAATTCTTTCAATTCACTTGCTTTAGCCATTATTCAGCCTCCCGAGCAATAATCTTTGTACGTACAGGCAACTTGTGTTGTGCCAATCGCAATGCTTCACGTGCAGTTGCTTCAGAAACTCCTGCCACTTCAAACATTACCTTGCCACGTTTAACTGGTTCAACCCAACCTTCAGGTGCACCTTTACCGTTACCCATTCGAACACCAACACCTTTAGATGTATATGACTTGTGGGGGAAGATTTTAATCCAAACCTTACCTCCACGTTTCATATAACGTGTTATTGCAATACGGGCAGCTTCAATTTGACGGCTTGTAATCCAGCTTGATGTTGTTGCTTGTAAGCCAAAATCACCGAACGTTACCATCTTTCCACCTTTTGCTTCGCCACGCATGTGACCACGGTGTACACGACGGAATTTAACACGCTTTGGTACTAACATGTTCGCTTCCCTCCTTACTTACTGTTCTTTTTTGTGGTAAAATATCACCACGATAAATCCAAGTTTTAATGCCCAAGTTACCATAAGCAGTCATTGCTTCGTCCCATGAGTAGTCAATATCAGCACGTAAAGTATGCAAAGGCACAGTGCCTTCAGTGTACTGTTCAATACGGGCAATATCTGCACCATTCAAACGACCTGAAACCATAACTTTTATACCCTTGGCACCTGAACGCGTTGCACGTTGGATTGCGCCACGCATTGCACGACGGAAAGCCACACGGCGTTCTAAGTCACCAGCAATTTGCTGCCCAACTAAGTGTGCAGACAAATCAGGCTTTTTGATTTCAACAATGTTGATGAAGACACGCTTTGAACGTCCCTTTTCATCAACATCAGTCAACTTAGCCAATTGTGTACGAAGCTTTTCAACCTCGGAACCACCTTTACCAATAACCATTCCTGGCTTGGCAGTATGGACAGAAACATCAACACGTGATTTCGTGCTACGTTCGATTTCGATGCGATCAACTGCGGCGTCAGCTAAGTTCTTTTCGATATACTTACGAATACGTAAGTCTTCGTGAAGTTGGTTAGCATAATCAGCCTTGTCAGCAAACCACTTTGCATCCCAGTCGCGAATAACGCCGACACGGAATCCAGTAGGGTTAATCTTTTGACCCATTACTTTGCCTCCTTCTCAGCAACCACAATAGTGATGTGACTTGTACGCTTGTTGATAGGTGAAGCAGAACCTTTGGCACGAGGACGGAAACGCTTAAGCGTTGGTCCTTCATTAGCAAAGGCTTCCTTCACGATAAGATCTTCTCGGTCTAATGAGAAGTTGTTTTCAGCATTAGCAACTGCTGAGTTCAAAACCTTGTAAATATCTTCAGTAGAAGTGTTAGGTAGGAACTTCAAAATTGCATATGCTTCGTTTACGCTCTTACGACGAATTGTGTCAAGAACTAGGCGTGCCTTACGTGGGGCAACGCGAACGATCTTAGCTGTCGCGCGAGCTGAAGTAATTTGTTCAGCCATTTTTCAATTTCCTCCTTTATTTTTTAACAGTCTTCTTATCATCAGCTGTGTGGCCTTTGAATGTACGAGTTGGGACAAATTCGCCCAACTTGTGGCCAACCATGTCTTCTTGTACAAAAACTGGAACGTGCTTGCGCCCATCATAAACGGCAATTGTAAAGCCGACAAAGCTTGGGAAGATTGTTGAACGACGTGACCAAGTCTTGATCACTGACTTCTTCTCAGAATCCGCTTGCGCTTCAATCTTCTTAAGCAAGTGTGGGTCCGCAAATGGTCCCTTTTTTAAACTACGAGCCATTAGTTATCTCCTTTCCCTTACTTACTCTTACGACTGCGAACAATAAGCTTCGTTGAAGCCTTCTTCTTATCGCGAGTCTTCTTACCAGCAGTCTTCTTACCCCATGGTGACATAGGACTTGGACGACCAACTGGTGCTTTACCTTCACCACCACCGTGGGGGTGATCGTTAGGGTTCATTACTGATCCACGAACGTGTGGACGCTTTCCACGCCAACGGTTACGTCCAGCCTTACCCCAGTTAATTAATGAGTGTTCTGCATTACCAACTTCACCAATTGTTGCGCGGTTAGTTGCCAAAACCAAACGAACTTCGCCTGAAGTCAGACGAACAATGATATACTTACCATCTTTACCCAAAATTTGTGCTGAAGTACCAGCCGAGCGTGCTAACTGTCCGCCCTTACCAGGCTTCAATTCGATGTTATGAATCAAAGTACCTTCAGGGATATTACTTAATGGCAAGGCATTGCCGGGCTTAATATCGGCATCAGGACCAGATTGAACTTTATCGCCAACCTTCAATCCTTTTGGCGCCAAGATATATGATTTAATACCATCTTCATAAACTAACAAAGCAATGTTTGCAGTACGATTTGGATCGTATTCGATAGCTTTAACAGTAGCTGTCTTATCATCTTTGATACGTTTGAAGTCTACCAAACGGTAAGCTTGCTTGTGTCCACCAGCATGGTGGCGAACTGTCATACGACCAGAATTGTTACGAGCTCCAGTTTTTGACTTTTTGGCCAACAAACTCTTTTCGGGCGTTGACTTCGTGATTTCAGCGAAATCTGAAGTCGTCATGTTACGACGTCCGTTAGAGGTTGGCTTATACTTCTTGATAGCCAATGTCTTATCCTCCTACTTTATTTTTAACCTTCGTTAAAGATTTGAATATCTTTTGAGTCTTTTGACAACGTTACTGTTGCCTTTTTCAACTTACGTGTGTAACCAACGTAACGACCTTGACGCTTTTGCTTTCCGCGGACGTTAGCTGTGTTCAAGCCAGAAACTTGAACGTCAAATATTTCTTCAATCGCTTTTTTAATTTGAGGCTTTGTCGCACGAACATCAACTTCGAAGACATAGCGCTTACGTTCTGTTTGCGCCATAGAAGCTTCGGTGATAATAGGGCGACGGATAATATCGCGTGCATCCATTAGGCAAAACCTCCTTGGATTTCTTCGATTGATGATTGAACAATCACCAGCTTATCTGCATTAACAACGTCGAGTACATTAATACCCTTTGTTGTCATAACTTGAACATTTGACAAGTTACGTGCCGACAAGATTGCGTTTTCGTTGTCTTCATCAACAACTACTAATGTCTTTGTGTCAACTGACAAGTTAGCCAAAACTTTCTTGAAGTCTTGTGTCTTTGGTGCTTCAAATGACAAAGCATCAACAACAACTAACTTACCTTCAGTAACTTTTTGTGACAAAACTGATTTCAAAGCTAATTGATAAGCTTTACGGTTAATACGGTATGCGTACGAACGAGGTGACGGTCCGAAGACAATTCCACCACCACGGAATTGTGGTTCGCGGATTGATCCGGCACGTGCACGACCAGTACCCTTTTGCTTCCAAGGCTTACGTCCACCACCAGAAACCGCTGAACGGTTTTTAACAGCATGTGTACCTTGACGCATCGATGCACGTTGCATCAACACAGCATCTGTAATAACGGCGTTGTTAGGTTCAACGGCAAAAACTGCATCATCTAATTCGATTTCAGCAGCTTGGCTACCGTCTTGCTTTAATACAGCAACTTTAGTCATGATTGATTGTTCTCCTTTCTAATATTTTATATTAAGCTTCTTCAGTTGCAGCAGATGCAGATACACCAGCCATCTTCACTTCAGGATGCTTTGCGTTAACTTTAACAGTTGATTTAACTGTTAATAATGACTTATTGGCACCAGG
>AEMJ01000861.1 GCA_000166735.2 Leuconostoc inhae KCTC 3774
GTTCGTCGTAAGGAAGGTAAGACTGGTAAGTAAAAGAATATTATATTCTTTTACTCACTCAGTGTTATTTTCATCATAAATAGTAAATTTAAAATGGCATAAGCCATAAGAAAAGGAAAGCACAGCTATGATTTCAAAACCAGATAAAAACAAGCTTCGCGTAAAGCGTCATAAGCGCGTCCGCGGTAAGATTTCTGGTACTGCTGCTCGCCCACGTTTGAACGTATTCCGTTCTAATGCAAACATCTACGCGCAATTAATTGATGACGTAGCGGGTGTAACGCTAGCAAGTGCCTCAAGCCATGATACAGAAGTATCAGGCACAAAAACAGAACAAGCAACTAAAGTTGGTGAATTGATCGCTAAACGTGGGAAAACTGCAGGATTAGAAGATGTTATCTTTGATCGTGGTGGTTACTTGTACCATGGTCGTGTTCAAGCATTGGCAGAAGCAGCCCGTGAAAACGGCTTGAAGTTCTAAAGAAAGGAGGAATATAAAAATGGTTGAATTCGTTAACCCTAAGTCACTTGGTGAGTTAGAAGAAAACGTGGTTGCTATTAATCGTGTTACGAAAGTTGTCAAGGGTGGCCGTCGTTTGCGTTTTGCAGCGTTGGTTGTCGTAGGCGATAAGCAAGGACACGTTGGTTTCGGTACTGGTAAAGCACAGGAAGTTCCTGAAGCTATCCGTAAAGCTATTGAAGATGCTAAGCGTAAGTTGATCACTGTTCCTACAGTATCTACAACTATTCCTCACGACGTTCTTGGCGTATGGGGCGGCGGTAAGATTTTGGTCAAACCAGCTGAAGAAGGTTCAGGTGTTGCTGCTGGTGGTGCTGCACGTTCTGTTATGGAATTAGCAGGTATCACAGATGTGACTGCAAAGTCACTTGGATCATCAACACCAGTTAACGTTGTTCGTGCAACTTTTGATGCTTTAACAAGTTTAAAAGATGCAGAACAAGTAGCAGCTTTACGTGGTGTTTCTTTGGAACACTTGGCTGAATAAGGAGCGATAAAATGGCTGATTTGAAAATCACTTTGATTAAGAGTGTGGCTCATCGTTTACCTAAGCAACGCACGATTGTTAAGTCTCTTGGACTTGGCCGTGTATCTAGCTCAGTGGTGAAGCCTAATAACGAAGCTACCCGTGGCGCAATTTTTCATATTGCACATTTGGTAAGTGTTGAAGAAGTAAAGTAATAACAATTAAAATAGGAGGTACCGAAAGATGAACTTGAACGAATTACAACCTGCTGAAGGTTCACGCAAGTTACGTAACCGTGTCGGTCGCGGTACGTCATCAGGAAACGGTAAGACATCTGGACGTGGTCAAAAGGGTCAAAAAGCCCGTGGCAAAGTGCGTTTAGGTTTCGAAGGTGGTCAAATGCCTTTGTACCGTCGTATTCCTAAGCGTGGATTTACAAACATTTCACGCAAGGAATTTGCTGTGGTTAACTTGGAAAAGTTAAATACATTTACAGATGGCACAGAAATCACACCAACACTTTTGATTGAGAATGGTATTGTTAAAAACCAAAAATCAGGGATCAAAATTTTGGCTGTTGGTCAACTTGACAAAAAGCTAATTGTTAAGGCACATAAGTTTTCAAGCGCTGCTAAGGCTGCTATTGAACAAGCCGGTGGATCGACTGAGGTGATTTAATGCTACGCACGTTATTTAATGCAGTACGTGAAAAAGATATTCGTAGAAAGATGGGCTGGACACTTCTAATTTTGTTTATTTACAGAATTGGGACACATATTACTGTGCCAGGTGTCAACCCATCAGCTATGGCGAATATGGCTAACTCAGGATTGATGAATATTTTAAACATCTTTTCTGGTGGTGGCTTGATGAATTATTCATTGTTTGCAATGGGTGTTTCACCATACGTGACGGCACAAATTGTTGTGCAACTTTTGCAATTAGATATCGTGCCTCGCTTTGTTGAATGGAGTAAGCAAGGGGAAGTTGGGCGGCGAAAGTTGAACAACGCCACACGCTGGTTAACACTTGTACTTGCTTTTGTCCAATCTGTTGGTATTACAGCAGGATTCAATTCACTTTCTGCTTATGGTTTAGTTAATCAAACGAATAATGCGATGTCTTTTGTTATAATTGGATCGGTTATGACTATTGGAACTTTTTTTGCCATGTGGCTTGGTGAAATGATTACTGAAAAAGGTCTTGGAAACGGTGTTTCTATGATTATTTTTGCCGGAATTATTGCGCAAGCACCAGAAGGTTTGTATGAAATTTTTCGAGAAAATATATTACAAGCTGGATCAGGTGATTTAACCAATGGTATTGTTTTCATGGTTGTGTTAGTTATAGCAATGATTTTAGTTATTGCAGTTACAACATGGTTTTATGAGGCAACACGTCGGTTACAAATGCAGTATACACGTTCTGCAACCTCATATGGCAGTGAAGCATATTTGCCCCTGAAAGTTAACGTTTCAGGTGTTATTCCAGTAATTTTTGCTTCATCATTTATTAGTACACCGCAAACAATTATGATGGCATTTCAAGAGAAATATGCATCAGCGCAATGGTATCAAGTGTTGCAACAAATTTTTAGTATGACAACATTGCCTGGTGCGATTTTGTATACTGTATTAATTATTGTATTCACTTATTTCTACGCATTTGTGCAAGTTAATCCAGAAAAGCTATCTGAAAATTTGCAAAAACAAGGGGCCTACATTGTTGGTGTTCGTCCTGGTGATGAGACAAAATCGTTTGTTTCACAATTACTGTTAAATTTAAGCTTTGTTGGATCAATTTTCTTAGGCTTTGTTGCATTGGTACCACTTATTGCCTCAAATATTTGGGGTCTAAATGAAAAAATAGGTTTGGGTGGTACTAGTTTGCTTATTGCCATTGGTGTTGCACTAGATTTAATTAGGCAAATTGATGGTTTGATGCAAAAAGAAATTATATTGGGTTTATTACCAAAAATCAGTTAGCAAATCGGGAGGCAACTAATGGTTAAAAATTTAATTTTGTTGGGTTTGCCCGGTGCCGGTAAAGGCACACAAGCAGACTTTATTGTTAAGGACTACGCAATGGTACACATCTCAACAGGAGATATTTTCCGAGCGAACTTAACTAATAATACAGAATTGGGTGAGAGAGCACGCGAATATATGGATGCTGGAAACCTAGTTCCTGACGAGATTACAAACGCAATGGTTGCTGATCGCTTAAGTCAAGCAGATGTTGAAACAGATGGTTTTATGTTAGATGGCTATCCACGTAATGAGGCTCAAGCTGAATTTTTGGATGACTATTTATCTGAAACTGGGAAATCAATTTTGGCTACGCTTTACTTTAAAGTTTCTGATTCATTATTGCGCGAACGTCTCTTGGGACGTGGGCGCGCAGATGATACACCCGAAGTTATTGACAACCGTTTAGAAGTCAATAAAGCAGCTAATTTGCCTTTAGTAAATTATTACAAAAAAGCAGGTATTTTGCACACAATCGATGGCGGTCGTGAACTGACTGAGGTGTATCATGATGTGAGAAATATTTTAGATACCTTATGAAAGTTTCTAAAATTACATTGAGAAGTACCAGTATTTCTGGTATAATTTGATAGGTTAAGCACTTATCAGCAATGTTGAACATTATTAGCACAGGAGGTTAAGTGCATGGCCAACGATGTCATCGAAATTGAAGGTAAAGTGAAAGAAACTTTACCAAATGCGATGTTCCAAGTAGAATTAGAAAATGGGGCGGTTATTTTAGCGCATGTTTCAGGTAAAATTCGTAAGAATTTTATTCGAATTTTGCCAGGTGATCGTGTCACAGTGGAAATGTCACCGTACGACTTAACAAAAGGTCGTATTACTTATCGTTTCCGTTAAGAAGTGATTTGGAATAATCAGTTAACCGAATAGGAGGAATCGATTATGAAAGTACGCCCATCAGTTAAAAAGATGTGTGATGCTTGCCGTGTTATTAAGCGTAATGGTCGCACAATGATCATATGCTCAGCTAACCCAAAGCATAAGCAACGCGCTGGAAAGTAATTTTTCAGCACACTAAAAATTATTGTAAATAGACATAATTGTCGTTTTCAAAATACTAATTAGGAGGTAAATTGTTATGGCTCGTATAGCAGGTATTGATTTGCCACGTGACAAACGCATTGTCATTGGCTTAACTTACATCTACGGAATCGGTAATAATACTGCACAAAAAGTGTTGGTTGAAGCAGGCGTTTCAGAAGACGTCCGTGTTCGTGATCTCTCAGCAGATCAAGAAGATGCCATCCGTGCAACAGTTGACAAGTTGGACTTACAACTTGAAGGTGACTTGCGTCGTAAAGTATCATTAGATATTAAAGGATTGCAAGAAATCGCTTCATACCGTGGCATTCGTCATCGTAAAGGGTTGCCTGTTCATGGACAAAACACCAAGAACAACGCCCGTACACGTAAAGGCCCAGCTAAATCAATTGCTGGTAGAAAAAATAATTTAGAATTATTTTTTCTGTTGTATCCTCATCGATACGACACATGATTATCGCAACCACAGTTGCGTAATGTTGGTTAAGAAATTAACCCGAGAAATTATACAAAAGTATTGAAAAGGAGGCAAACATTATGGCAGGTCGTACAACGCGTAAGCGTCGTGTGAAAAAGAATATTGAAGCTGGTGTGGCTCACATTCATTCAACATTCAACAACACAATCGTCATGATTACTGATGTCCAGGGTAACGCAGTTGCCTGGTCATCAGCTGGTGCGCTTGGCTTCAAAGGAAGCCGTAAGTCAACACCATTCGCTGCTCAAATGGCAGCGGAAGCAGCAGCAAAGAGTGCCATGGAAATGAACATGAGCACTGTTGCGGTAACTGTTAAGGGACCAGGTTCTGGCCGTGAATCAGCTATCCGTGCTTTGGCCGCAGCTGGCTTGGAAGTGACATCAATTAAAGATGTTACTCCAGTTCCCCACAACGGATCACGCCCACCAAAGCGTCGTCGTGTTTAATTGATTTTCATTGCTCTTGCTTTGAAAGAAGGGGTAAGAATTACAGATGATTGAATTTGAAAAGCCAAATATTCATAACATCGAAGAGGGCGCCCGCTATGGCAAGTTTGTCATAGAGCCTCTTGAACGTGGATACGGTACAACGTTAGGTAACTCATTACGTCGTATTTTATTGTCTTCACTTCCAGGCGCAGCTGTTAATACAGTTCAAATCGATGGTGTTGTTCACGAGTTTTCAACCGTGGATGGTGTCGTTGAAGATGTAACACAAATTATCTTGAACTTAAAGAAAGTTGTGTTGGCAATTGATTCAGATGAAGAACGAAGCCTTGAAGTTGATATTCAAGGTCCTGCTGATGTTACTGCTGCAGATTTGCAAGCAGGGGCTGATGTTGAAGTTCTGAACCCTGATCTACATATTGCAACCGTAGCAGCAGGTAAGTCACTTCATATGACAATCACGGCATTTAAAGGTCGTGGTTACTCATCAGCTGACGAAAATAAACAATTGCGTGACGAAATGCCTATTGGTGTTTTAGCAGTTGACTCTATTTACACACCGATTGAGCGTGTGAACTACCATGTGGAAAATACACGTGTGGGTTCGCGTGATGATTATGATAAGCTCACTTTTGATATTTGGACTAATGGTTCAATTAAACCAAGTGATGCATTGAGCCTTGGTTCAAAAATCTTGGCAGAACACTTAAACTTGTTCATGGATATTTCTCCAGTTGCAGCTGAAGCTAATGTTATGGTTGAAGTAGAACCTGTAGCAGTGAGTGCTTCGGATTCTGCACCAATTGAAGATTTGGATTTGTCGGTGCGTTCTTATAATTGTCTCAAACGGGCCGGTATCAACACAATTGTTGAGTTAACGGATCGCACTGAAGCAGACATGATGAAGGTGCGTAATCTCGGTCGGAAATCACTTGACGAAATCCAAGAAAAACTTACTGAAATGAGTTTAGGATTCCGTAAGGAAGATTAACACATGTCTTTAAATTATTAATAAAGGAGGATTCACCAATGCCATATCGTAAATTGGGTCGTACATCTTCACAACGTAAAGCTATGTTGCGTGACTTGACTACTGATCTTTTGATTAATGGTCGTATCACAACTACTGAAGCTCGCGCTAAAGAAGTTCGTAAGACTACTGATAAAATGATTACATTAGGCAAGCGTGGTGACTTGGCCGCTCGTCGCCAAGCCGCTGCCTTTGTTCGTAACGAAGTTGCGGATGTGATTGAAGAAGGCGATAATGTTAAAGTGCAATCAGCTTTACAAAAGCTTTTTGACGACGTTTCACCACGTTTTGCTGAACGTAATGGTGGTTATACACGAATTCTCAAGACTGTCCAACGTCGTGGTGACGCCGCGCAATTGGTCATCTTGGAACTTGTTGATTAATTACTATTAAAAAATTAGCATTTAAAAAGTCCTTGCAAGTTATAACTTGCAAGGACTTTTTTTAATTATGCCGATTTAATAATAATTGGCTGAGTTGATTGAGTTGATTTTGCATAGCTATATTAGGTAGCGCGGTAATTAGTGTAACAAGTGATTCGCTATATTCTGTAAGTAAAGCTTCTAATTTAATCATTGCATTACTGCTAATAATCAAGTCATGTAGTAAAATCATTTCTGAATCGGAAATTTCATCGCGCTTAAGTAGCAAGGATTTGACAGATTCTTGTACCTCACTATCAGCTAGAGCAAATAATATTGGAGCAGTATAAATACCGTTTCTAATGTCTTGGCCAATAGGCTTACCTAATGATAAATTGTCCATAATCGATTCAAAATCTAAGTAGTCATCTAACAACTGAAATGTAATACCAATATTTTCGCCAAGTTTACTAACTGTGTCTAATAATTCGGTGTTGTACGTTTTACTACTAACCAATCCAAAAGTTGCACTAAGTTTAAAAAGTGCCGCTGTTTTGCCTTTTATTTGAGAAAAATAAGTTGGAAAAGTCGTGTCAAGGTTATAACGGTTTTGCTTTTGAACCAATTCGCCAAATAAAATCTCTTGTAAGGCTGTTAAAGCTAGTTTATTTGCAACAGGCTTATCAGCACTGTCTAATAGAGAAAACATGCCCGTTAGCAAATAATCACCAGCATACACAGCAGTGTCTTTACCAAATTGGCTTTGAATACTCTCATGTCCGCGTCTAAGCTTGGATTCGTCAATAACATCATCGTGAATTAAAGTTGCTAGATGTAATAATTCTACACTTGCGCCAAGAGATATTGCGCTTTTATTATAATTTTGGTCTGATAATTGTGAAAAAATGAGTGTAAGTGCTGGGCGAACAAGTTTACCAGCATTTAATTGTGAGCGAATTGCACGATCAATTTCATCAAAGCCAATATGCCAGCTGGCAGACATTTCAGTTAAAATAGCGTGTAATGGTTCAGATAGTTCGGGGAATGTTTCCCAAATTTTAGGTAAGGTAGGTGTTGCCATGTCAAATTCTCTACTTCTCTCATGCATACACAAGTATACGTATATTATGTACAAAATGCGAGAAAATTACTTCTCGCATATTATTATTATAACTTATTTATCTAATTCATCGTACAATGATTTTGCTTTACCATACCAAAGACCACCAAATAGCTTTTGTAGTAGAGGAATCACATAAAAGTCTAGACCAAATCCGCGACCAGAGCCATTCATAACAGCAATGCTCGAGAAAATTAAGAACAAATGAATCACATCAAATCCATTTACTGTCCAAGCGGTAATAGCTAAAATAATTGACACAAGCGCTAAAGGCCAAGTTAATAGACCAATTAAAATACCAGCGCCTGTAATTATTTCAATAAAACTGACTAAATCATGTTGCCAAAATAAACTATTTAAACTACCAAGATTCCCTAATGCCGCTAAAATCCAGAAGAGTCCAAGGAATATACGGAGTGGTGTTGACCATAAAACATTACCAAGACGAGATATGGCACCTCTAAATGGATTACGACCGTTTTCAGTACGGAAGAATTCATCCAGTACATAATGAAAAATTGAATACATTGAACGAATTTGTGAGTAGAAAAATAAGTTAATGCCGTGTTTAGCAATACTTGCAAAAAATCCCGAAAAATTCAAGCCCATTAAACTAGCAACTGTGAAATGAGAACCGATAGAAACGGCAAAACCATGATACTTAACAGCCTCAGAAAATGTTTTTGTTTTGCCAAAACCAAGATCTGCTAAAATGTTGTGTGCTGCTGCACGCGCTGCGCTTTCGGCACCTTCAACGGTTTGAGGAACGGGACCTGTTTTTTCGTCAACATATGATAACGTGTCTCCAGCAACATAAATATCTTGTGCTGACTCATCATTATCAAGCGTAGCACGCATATAATCATCTGCTTCAATACGTCCACCTCGGCCATATTTGAATCCCCAATCAGAAATAAATGATTTAGCTTTAACACCAGCAGTCCAAATTAATGATTTGGTTGGTAAAGTTGAGCCATCTTTGAAGATAACACCATTTTCGTCAACACCTGTTACCCTGGCACTTAATCGAATCTCAACACCGTTATCTTTCATATATTTGAACGCTTTGTCGGCTAAATTACGATCTTTTAGCATGTTCAAAATTGTTGGTGCAGCTTCTAGTAAGACTAGTTTAATTTCTTTTTCATCTAATTTATAGTTTTGTGCAAGTACCTTACGTTGCTCGATAAACTCACCCATTAATTCAGCGCCAGTAAATCCAGATCCAACAACGGCAATTGTTAATAGTTGTTCGCGCTTATTTTGATCAAGCTCAGCGGCACCTTGACCAATAATATTTTCAATGTGGTTGCGAATCTGTAGAGATTCTTCCATTGACCACATTTCAAATCCGTGTTCTTTAACACCGGGGGTACCAAAGTCATTAGATTGTCCACCAACTGCCAAAATTAGCTTTTCATAGCTAATATCGCCATGTGTTGTCTTGATAAATTTGTCTTCTTTATTGATACCATTAACTTCGGCAGTCAATAATTTAACGTTTTTATCTTGGTAAAAGAGATGTTCTAAGTCCTCTTGAACGTGTTTTGGGGCAACACGTTGAGATGCAACTTCGTGTAATTCGGTCATGTATGTGAAGTAAGAATGCTTATCAATTAAAATGATGTTGTATTCTTTGTGTGATTTTAGCTTCTTTGACAAAGTTTTTGCTGCAAACACACCACCAAATCCAGCGCCAACGATGACAATATTTTTTCTGCCATGACTATTTTCTTCCTTTTGTGAATTATCTCGTATTATTGTGAAATGTCTATTTAATTATAGACTAATTATCGTTATTTTAAAAGGGTTTACGATAAAGTTTCTTTGTGAAATACCTATTGTGGACATTGAGAGTGAAATAAATTAATTATAGTATAAATGGTACAACCTATGATAAAATAAGGACTAATGACTCAAGCAATTAAAATAAACAATTTAAAATATACTTATGATGATAAAGATACTGTGTTTGATGACTTTAATCTAGAAATCAATGCTGGTCAGTGGTTGGCGTTAGTAGGTCATAATGGTTCAGGGAAATCAACTTTGGCTAAATTGATTTTAGGATTAATTGAAGCAGATAATGGCACCATTACGGTTTTTGGCGAGCAATTACGTATTGACACAGTTCACCATGTTCGTGAACAAATTGGTATGGTGTTTCAAAACCCAGATAATCAATTTGTTGGTGCGACTGTCGCTGATGACGTCGCATTTGGTTTAGAAAATAAAGAAATGCCAAGCAGTGACATGCCTAACGTGATTGATGAAGCATTAACAATAGTTGGGATGCAAGATTTTAAAGATCGAGAGCCACACATGCTTTCTGGTGGGCAGAAACAACGAGTAGCATTGGCGAGCGTTTTAGCCT
>AEMJ01000860.1 GCA_000166735.2 Leuconostoc inhae KCTC 3774
CTTGGGGCTTTTCGTGTTTGTGACCATTGTGGTTATGGGTTTCGTTTGCAGGCACGTGAACGAGTTGAACTTCTGACAGATTCATTTGAAGAAATGGATTCAGAAATTGAAATGATGAATCCTGATTTTCCTGGCTATGCCGACAAACTTGCACGAGCTAAATCTCAAA
>AEMJ01000859.1 GCA_000166735.2 Leuconostoc inhae KCTC 3774
GATCAAACAAAAACTCAACGGTCTGTCGCCGGTTCAATATCGGCAACTTACCACTGAGTCTGTTAGTTAATTAATTCTATGTTGTCCAACTATTGGGGTTCACATCA
>AEMJ01000858.1 GCA_000166735.2 Leuconostoc inhae KCTC 3774
AAATCCAACGGGCTGGTGGTGTGATGAACGGTGCTGGTGTCGGCCCTAAACAAATCCAAGATGTTGTCGGTGTGATTAAGGCTTATACATCACGTGTTGGTGAAGGACCATTTCCAACAGAGTTGCATGATGATATTGCGGCACATATTCGTGAAGTTGGACACGAATACGGTGTTGTGACTAAACGTCCACGGCGTATTGGGTGGCTAGATGCGGTGGCATTGCGCCATGCGGTTCAGGTCTCTGGTTTGACTAAATTAGCCATTAATTCGTTAGACGTGTTGTCTGGCTTGAAAGAATTGAAAATTGCC
>AEMJ01000857.1 GCA_000166735.2 Leuconostoc inhae KCTC 3774
GCCATTACCACCCATAGATGACTTTTCTGTGGCATGTGTTAATGGCAATGCTTTAGCTACGACATCATCAAGTTTTTGCTTTGATTCAACAACTGGTGCTTTTGTCGCATCTTTATCATTAGCAGTTAGTGCTTGATTATAAGCTTCAACTGCACGAGCAACACTAGGTACACTAGCAACTTGTGTTGGCACATCAACAACGTTTCCTGAATTATCAGGTGTTACTTCAATTGGCTTAACATGGTTGACTTCACCTTGATTGTTTGTATCAGGCGTTGTTGGTGTTAGTGGAACGGTGTTATTGTCGCTTGGTGACCCATTGCCACCAGTCGTTGAACTATCCGTACCGCCACCATTTGATGATGAACCATTGTTATCTGATGAAGAACTTGAACTACCATTATCAGATGAAGAACTACCACCGTTATCACTTGATGAGCTTGAACCGCCATTATCAGATGATGAAGAACTACCACCATTATCTACGGTTGTACCGTCATCTGTTGATGAAGAACCGCTACCATTGTCACTTGATGA
>AEMJ01000856.1 GCA_000166735.2 Leuconostoc inhae KCTC 3774
TAAAATTGGTGTCATTATTATGACAGGTGCTGGAGATCAAGCCTTTTCATCTGGTGGTAATCAAAAAGTCCGTGGTAATGGCGGTTATGTTGGCGTTGATGGTATACCACGCTTAAATGTGTTAGATTTACAACGATTAATGAGAATTATACCAAAACCAATTATTGCGATGGTAAAAGGCTGGTCTGTTGGTGGTGGGAA
>AEMJ01000855.1 GCA_000166735.2 Leuconostoc inhae KCTC 3774
GACTGTGACGGTTTTGTTATCTGATTTTGTAGCAGATTTGTGGCCAAAGGTAGCATAGGCGATGCCACCAATGACGACGACAGCTACGCCACCAATAACCCAATTTTTTAGCTTACTCATAATTTTTCTCCCAAATATTTTTTGCAATGATACACTATGGATTTTAAAAATAAACAAGTCACATACAGTAGTGTGGCACAAAAAAAGCCGCTACTGTACACTTAAATACAGAAGCGGCTAAAAAAGCGCGTTACCATTCTGAGTTGTCAGCTAATATTACTAGAAGCTTGCTCACTAACCATCGG
>AEMJ01000854.1 GCA_000166735.2 Leuconostoc inhae KCTC 3774
ACACATTGTTCTGACGTATGCGATCATCAATGAACACCGCATCACTTGCTCTTACTACTTGTTGTTTTGTGTAATGCTGCCTCAATGTTTTATATAAGCCAACTAACATTGGAAATATCAACATATCATCCGGAATTTCACCAAAGACAACCGTGTCACGTGATAGTTGATGTAGCCAATTAAAAAATAATTGTTGTTGTTGATCATTTTTTAATTGATTAACAAGGTGTGTTTGTACGTATACAAAAGCTTCAATGCGGCGTTGCATCATTAACTCAAACCACTTAAATAAAATTAATTGCGTCGCCTGCCGCCACTCATCATCAACTAAATCACTTACTGAATCTACTATTGTTTCAGGCAGCAAGTGCACAATCTGG
>AEMJ01000853.1 GCA_000166735.2 Leuconostoc inhae KCTC 3774
ATAGCTGTGTTTTGAATGTTGGTCAGCATGGCAAAGATATGGACATGATCCAAGCAAAAGCACTTCAAGTTGGTGCAAGCCAATCGATTGTGATTGATGCCCAAGCTGAGTTTGCTGATCAATATGTGGCACCTGTCATCAAAGCTAACATGTTGTATGAAGGTGAGTATCCAATGGTTTCTGCCTTATCACGACCTTTGATTATCAAAAAGCTCGTTGATATTGCCCATGAAAATGATGCTGTCGCCATTGCCCACGGCTCAACTGGTCATGGTAATGACCAAGTCCGTTTTGAAGCAGCTATCCATGCTTTAGACCCTGATATGAAGATTGAAGCACCTATTCGTGAGTTCCAGTGGTCTCGTGAAGAAGAAATTGCGTATGCTGCTGAACATAATGTACCCGTACCCGTTGGTTTGGAATCACCTTATTCAATTGATGAAAATCTTTGGGG
>AEMJ01000852.1 GCA_000166735.2 Leuconostoc inhae KCTC 3774
TATTACGTACTTTATTGTTGCTGTGGCTAGTATCTCACTATTTATTGCTGGTATTGGTGTGATGAACATGATGTATATTGCTGTGAGTGAACGTACGCAAGAAATTGGTATTCGTATGGCAGTAGGTGCATCGCAACAACAAATTTTATGGCAATTCTTAATAGAAGCTGTCATGTTAACTTTGAGTGGCGGTATGATTGGTTACCTAGCAGGGCTTGGTGTGGCAATGGGTGTCTCTGCATTTCTGCCGTTTAAGGCGAGTGTCTCTCTATCGACATTCTTATTAGCATTTGGCACATCAACC
>AEMJ01000851.1 GCA_000166735.2 Leuconostoc inhae KCTC 3774
TAGCTGTATTAAAACGCATATTTTCCAAATCTTCAGTCACTTTTTTGACTGTTTGATGATATATTTTGTCTAAACCGCCAGAATTAGACGTCGTCACCTGATCACGAACGTGTCCTTCATCATCAATTAACAGACGCCAAACGCGATCAAGCCAACGCCTTGATCCAGTAATACCTTCTTCTGACCACGGCTTGTTTTGTGTT
>AEMJ01000850.1 GCA_000166735.2 Leuconostoc inhae KCTC 3774
AAACTGAAATATGTTAGGGCATTCCTTACATGATTATATGATAGCACAAGAAAAAGCATGTGCCGATTTAAAACTACCTTTTGTTAATCTAATGCGTCAGACATTATTTGATCCGAGTAAAAAATCATTTCGGAAAAATATATGCCTGATGGATTGCACCCGAACAAAGAAGGGCATCAAATTATTGCTAATGAAATTGTCAAGATTTTTAAACAGAATTTCGGATCATGATAATCAAAAAAAGCGCTTAGCTTAACTAAGCGCTTTTTTGATTAGTATTCAAACACAACACGAACACCTTCTGGGATAGTGAAGTCTTTTTGTAGTAGAGAGAGTTCACCGGATTGACTGTCACGTGCGTATAATGACACATTATCAGTATCTTGGTTAGCTACCACCAGGAACTCTTGATTAATATCCCAATTCATATCTCGTGGAAATTCACCTTCGGTGCTAATTAGCTGAATTCGTTCAATTTCTGAACCTTCATTAGCAATTTTGAAGACGGCAACAGAATTATGACCTCGATTTGAAGCATAAATAAATTTACCATCACTACTTAAACGTAGGGCAGCTGAGCCGTTATGTGCTGTCCAATCGCTGGGAATAGTAGATGCCGTCATAACATGTTCGAATGAGCCATCCTCTTTGTTGTATTTAAGAACACTCAGTAGACTAGACAGCTCACCGAGTAAGTATGCGTACTGTCCATCGGCTGAAAATCTTATGTGGCGTGGACCAAATCCTTCTTCTGTATGGAATCGAGAAGCTTCTAATAAACTACCACTGTCGTTAACATCAAAAGTGATAACTTCATCAGTACCAAGATCAATGGCAACAAGACGCTTATCCGGTGTAAGGTTGGCAAAATGAATATGTGATGAGCTTTGTTCAGGTCGGGGACCTGAACCGCTATTTTTCCAAGTATCAACAAGCGTTAAATTACCATCAGGTTGAATGCGATATGACTCTACTGTTCCGCGATGGTAATAACCTGCAAAAACTAATTGTCGTTCTTCATCAACACCAATATAAGCTGGGGCTGATCCTTCACTTAACTGTGAGTCAATTTCCGCAATGGGGCGGACTGAATTATCCAGTGTGACAATACCACCCTGACCGTCACGATTCTCAACGGCGTAAACTTTGTTCGCCTTGGATAATGCCAGATAAGTTGGATTTGTTAACTCGTTGATGAATGCTGGATTTTGTAACTGCTGTGATTCAGTATCTAATTCAGCTTGATAAATACCCTGTGAAATACGTTTTGTATAGGTGCCAAATAAAATCTTATATATTGCCATTTTTTGTCTCCTCAATAAACTATTAACATTATACCACAAATGTAAGGGGTTTCACAAGTTGAGAAACAATCAGACATTCAGTATAATATAATTAGCGAACAAATGTTCAAGAAAGGTTACTATGAAATTTATTCATGCAGCAGATATCCATCTGGGCAACCCATTCATTGGATTAGACCAAACACTACCTAGTCAATTTAAAAAAAGTGTTCAACAATCGACGTTAACAGCGTTTAAAAGTTTAATTAATTCATCTATTACTGAAAATATTGATTTTTTGATTATCTCAGGTGACTTATACAATGCAGCTCAAAATAGTCCTCAAATTCAAGAGATTGTTAGTCAACAGTTCGAACGTTTAAATAGTGCTGGTATACCTGTTTATTTGAGTTTTGGAAATCACGATTTTGAAGCGAATAAACAAAATCATCTCTCTTGGCCAGAAAATGTGCATGTGTTTGAACAAAATGTTGAAACAAAATATTTAACGCTTAAAACAGGGGAAAGTATTGCTTTGACTGGATTTAGTTATCAAACACAACGTCAGACAAAAAAATAATTAATGATTTTCCGGTAAAGATGCAGTCAGTAGATTGTCAAATTGGCTTGTATCATGGTGCTGTTGGCATAGATGGTGATCCGTATGCGCCATTTAGCGTGAGTGACATGTTGCAAAAAAATTATGACTATTGGGCGCTAGGACATATTCATATGCGGCAAACGTTAAATAATCAACCTTTTATCGGTTATTCCGGTGTATTACAAGGTCTTAATCGTAAAGAAATTGGCGAGAAAGGTTATTATTTAGTGACAAGTAAAAATCATGTATTAGTACCGGAGTTTTATGATATTTCGCCAATTATTTGGGAAGAATTAATCTTGTCGGAAGTGAGTGATGAGCTTGACTTAATTAATCAAGTATTAAATTATAAACATAATAAAATAACTTTTTATCAGTCAAAATTACAGCAGATTTAGATGAGACAGTCATTCAACGTTTAGCGAGCGGTACGACATTGGAAAAGTTACGTGAAAAAGCATCGGTTAATCTGTGGGTAGTAAATTTAACAATCACTCATGAATTGTTGACATTGCTTGCTTCAGATAATATTGATCAAAAATATTGGCTAGAATCATTTGAAAAAATTTTCTCTGATTTTGTCATATCAGACTATGTCTCTAATCAAGCGCCAACCTTTGTTCGTGACTATTTTATGGGTGAAGAAGGAAAAAGCAGTCTGCAAAATAAGATGCAACAATTAATACAGTCTCGAAAGGTATGACAAATAATGAAAATAAAACAAATAGACATTAGTGGCTTTGGACGCTGGTCACAAAAAAATTTGATTTTGTCAATGACTTGCAAGTAGTAGCTGGTCAAAATGAGTCTGGTAAATCAACATTACGTGCGTTTATTGTTGGCATTTTATTTGGTTTTCCGTCCAAAAAGAGTAGTATAAATGTTTATGATCCAAAAGATGGCAGTCAGTATGGTGGTAGTCTCATCGCTGATTTTAATAATATTGTTGTTAAAATTACGCGTCTTGGCAGAATAAAATCAGAGTTAACAATAACGTATTTATCTAATCAGTTAACTATTGTAGATCCTGAAAAATGGCTAACAGATCAATTAGCACCGCTAAATCGAGATATATTTAACAACATTTTTAATTTTAGTCAGCAGGATTTATCAAAAATATCACAGTTAAAAGCAATAGATTTACAAAAATTGTTGTTAAATATTGGTGCTGTTGGGAGTTCAGGTTGGCTTGAAGTCTCTGCCGATATTGAGAAACATGCAGATAAGCAATTTGCACAGCGAGCAACAGGAAAACGGCCGTTGAATATTGCTGCTAAGCAATATGAAGCACATAGTCATTTATTATTATCTAAAAATGAAGAAATGGTGGCTTATGTCGCTGAGAAAGAAAATATTGAAAGACAAACGCAAATCTTATCTCAAAATTATGAAGAAGTTCGTAAACTAACGCATCGCGTTCAAACTAGTCAAACAGTGATGCAAAAATATCAACTATATCAATCAGCTCAGTTATTGAAAAAAACATGATAGTATCCGTACCACCAGTCACAGACACCGATATAGCCGCATTTCAACGGTTAAAAATTGGTATTGATATGCATCAAAATAAAATAAGTGAATTGAATACATTAATTAAAAAATGCCGCAAACAACAGATTCTGTTGAAAAGTATGATGCAACCTCAGAATTGGCAAAAATTCAGATTGCTGAACGCCATTTACAGGAATTAATTAACCAAAAATCTTCAATTATGGCAGATGAAAAGCATCTGAGAGACCGTTTTTCAAATAAAAAAGTACCAGAATTATTGTCGAGTACGGAACAAAAAATATTGACTAACAAAAACAAAAGTATAATCACGCTATTAGTTGGTATTTTTATTGGTATCGTAGCTTTTTTCACTATCAAACCAATTGTTGTCGTGGCGCTATTAATAATTGTATATGGTTGTTATCTTTTCTACACACGTCGTAAATTTCTAAATAAGATACAAAAACGTTATAATATGATGTCCATTGCAGATATCGAGCTGATGCAGTCAAATATTAAGCAATTCTCTGATTGGCAGCATCAACTCGTGGCGATAGATGCAGATATTTTGGAGAAACAAAACAAAATTATGGCACAGTTATTGCCAATTGCTGATCATTTTCAAGTGCAATTAAACGATGATGTCTTTGAGGCTGTGATTATAGAACTCATGCATATTAATGATCAACAGCACATGCAGTCGCAAAATAACGCCGTAATGATTGCGCAAAAAAATCAACAAGTTTTAACAGAGATTAAACAACACCAGGAACAATTGGCGCAGCAATTATCAGATCAGCAAAATATACTACAAAAATATCATGTGCTAAATGAGCAAGAATTACTAACTTTAAAGCAAAATTATGTTGATCATATCCGGACTAAACAACGCTATGATGATATAATGCAACAAATTGAACCTGAAACGATGAATAAATTACAAGAAGTGACCGATGAAAAAGAATTAAAGAAACAATTGATATTATTGCAACATCAATTAGAACAGAAACAACGTACTGGACTAAGTTTACAGGCACAGTTATCAGATATGCAAGCACAACAGAAACAACGAACCAGTGACGACCAATTTTTGACGCTACAACAAAATTTGGCTGATGAACAGACGAGCTTGATTGATCAATTTGGGGATTTCATAGCAGAAAAAATGGGTGTTAAGTGGATTGATCAGGCTTTGCAACTGGCAACACAAAATCGTTTTCCAAAAATGCAACATATTGCTACAGATTTTTTTAAACGTCTTACTGGTGGTAAGTATGTAGCTATTCAATTTGTTAAAGATGATTTGAATCTCATTAGCTCAGCAGGTCAAAAATATCGTGTAATTGAATTATCAACGGGCGCACAAGAACAATTATATGTTGCACTACGGCTGGCTTTAAGTATTGTTATAGCAGATATTATAGCCGTACCACTATTGATTGATGACGGTTTTGTTAATTTTGATTCGATACGAAAACAAACGATGATTGATATTTTGCAAGAAATTGCTGAGGAACAGCAAATTTTTTATTTTACGACGTCATTATCACATAAGGCGAAAATTAATGTGATAAACTTGTAACAAGAGGTAGTGTATGACTAAATTATTAACAGAATACATAGATACAGAGCATATTGATTCCTTTGCGTTAATCAAAAGTGCTGATATTCGTTTGACAAAAACTGGAAAAACTTATTTAAATTTGCTCTTTTCTGACCGTTCAGGTGACTTACCTGGTAATCTTTGGGATGCATCAGACGATCAAATAAAATCATTGATACCTGGGCAAATAGTCAAATTACAGGGTGTACGTGGGGCTTATCAGGATAAACCACAAGTACAAATTACAAATTTACGTTTGTCAGAAACTGGTGAGCCAAATAATCCGACAGATTTTATGATTCATGCGCCAGTTAAAGAAGGTGAAATGAATGATGAATTAAGTGATTTTATTTTAATGATAACCAATCCAACATGGAACCGGTTAGTACGCAAGATTTTTTCGTTGTATCATGACCAATTTTTACGTTTTCCTGCAGCAAAGTCAAATCATCATGCTTTTGCCGGTGGATTAGCGTTTCACTCATTATCCATTGTTAAATTAGCTAGAAGCGTTGTGGCGCAGTATCCACAATTAAATAGCGATTTATTGATCACTGGCGCCTTGTTGCATGACCTAGGAAAAACAATTGAATTGTCTGGACCAATAGCAACACAGTATACACTTGCTGGTGATTTAATAGGCCATATTACATTAATTGACGAGCAAATTGTTTTAGCCGCCAATGAATTGCACTTTGATCTTCAATCTGAAGAAATGATTTTAATACGTCATGTTGTTCTGGCTCATCACGGTATTTTAGAATATGGGTCACCAGTTCGTCCTGCTGTTATGGAGGCGGAAGTTTTACACCAGTTAGATGAAATGGATGCTGGGATTCAAATGATGACTGCAGCTCTCAATAAAACAGAGGCAAAAACGTTTTCGGATCGTATTTTTGGACTTGATAATAGGAAATTCTACAAAATATCAGAATAAAATAAAAATGCGTTACAGCTGTTGGAAGCCGTAACGCATTTTTGGTTTACTTAGATGATGAAATGCCTGCAGTCATGTAACTGTTTAAAGCATTTTTGAGTTGAGAATCTTTGACATTGACGTTTTCCTTGCGTAAAATTTTACCAATGATAGTTTGAATTTTGGTTGTATTTTTTTGATCATTTAAGGATGTTGAGACAATTTTGTCTGATAACTTACTACGGACATTGTTTAAACTGGGCTTAGTCGTTGTCTTATTTAATTGAATGACATAGAATCCACCGTTTGAACCGGTAATAGGAGAATCTGAATAGTCATTTGGCTTGCTTAATTTAAATGCAGCTTCTTGAACAGCTGAATCGACGCTTGTGCTTGTTGAGTCAAATGAAGGTAGTTGACCATTCTGTTTGGCATATGTTTTTTCAGTTGTGTATTTTTTATAAACCGTATTCCAACTATCACCAGACTTCAATGCCTCAATGGCTTGTTTAGCAGAATTATCATCTTTAGCAGTTATCATGGAGATAGTGATATTTTGATGGTAGTCTTTATATGCCTGATTGATCTGCTTATCTGTCACTTTATAGTTCGCTTTGATGGCAGCATTCATGACTAAATTATTTTTGATGTTCGTTTTGAACTGATCCTCAGTTGCATTGTTTGATGCTAATACGCTTTTAAATGAATCACCATATTGTGCTTTTTGTGTATCATAAGCATTTTGAATGTCTGCCTTTGAAACGTTACCACCATATTGATTATCAAGAACTTTGTTAATCGTCATGTTGGCAAATTCTTGTTGGCCAGCTGATGATTTTTTGACATCATTGATAAACTGTTTTTCTGTAATTTTTCCTGAGTCAGAGGTCATCAATGTTTTTGATGAGTTTAAACTCAAAAATACAAGGCCCCCGATAAATATCACGGTAAGTAGACCCCAAATAAATTTACGCATGTTGTGTTTCCCTTTTCTGATTAGTATTTGAATAGTTTACCACAAAAAAAATATTACGCTTTAAACTTTGATAGTTCAGTATTGAGATGATCCATTGTTTTCTGAATACGGTCCAAATGTGGCTTATTCTTAAAATTCATTTTCTCGATATCGATTTGAACATCATCAAGAACAGTTTGTGTATCGATTAATTGCTTAGACAAAATTTGTTGTTGTGATTGTAATTTTTTTGTTAATGCGGCAATTGTTTTAATTTGTGCGATTAATTGTTTGAAATCATCAAAAAGCTTCATGTTAGTCCTTTCTAAATTGTGCCGAAATGGCGTCAGCAATAGCTTGATATTTGTTTGCAGAAAAGTCTGCACTATGATCAATTGTTGGCGCAAGGGTAGAGGTAAGACCATCATCGTCATAACGAGGTATGAGATGCCAATGAGAGTATAGAACAGTTTGGCCTGCTGATGGACCATTATTAGATTGTATGTTGAGACCGCTGATTTTTGGATTGCTGTTTTTGATGGCGCGAGCAATCACAGGCAACTTTAAGAGGACTTTTTGAGCCATGGTTTCGTCATATCCAAAAATATCATCAACATGTTTTTTGGGTACAACAAGTGTATGTCCGGGTGTTACCTGTGAAATGTCCAAAAATGCCAATACGTCGTCGTCTTCGTAGACTTTATAACAGGGTATTTCGCCAGCAATAATTTTATCAAAAATAGTCATGTGTGAACCTCATTTCATTTTGTTACTTTCATTATACCAAATAACACATTATGCCTGTTATAATAGATTGTATGGGATTAAAAATAAAAAAAATATCCGGCGGCTATGTCGGTAACTCGGTTTTGAAAAATGTATCATTTGAAGTTGCTGATGGTGAAATTGTTGCCTTGATCGGTTTAAATGGTGCAGGAAAATCGACGACTATTAATCATATCATTGGTGAACTACACCCGCAGCAAGGAACAATTATGTTAAATGATGTTTATTTGTCACAAGCACCTACTGCTTTTAAGTCTCAAATCGCTTACATTCCTGAGCAACCAATTTTGTACGATGAATTGACTTTGGAGGAACATTTACATTTAATGTTGTCAGCTCATATGATCGATAATACTGTGACATGGTCACGTGCTTTTGAGTTACTCAAATTATTTCGTTTGGAAGATAAATTACATTGGTTACCTACGCATTTTTCAAAAGGTATGCGTCAAAAGGTGATGTTAGTTGCTGCTTTCATGTTAGATGCGCCATTATTAATTGTCGATGAACCATTCTTAGGGTTGGATACATTAGCTCAAAAAGATGTTGTTCGCTTGATACGGGAGCAAGCAAAAAAGGGTAATAGCGTGCTAATGACAACACATTTATTGGCTTCTGCTGCAAAATTTGTTGATAAATTCATTGTACTGCATGAAGGCACTGTTCAATTTATTGGGACACCTCTAGCACTGGCAGATGCGCATGGGTTGACATTGGATAATCTAGATGATTTTTTTGACTTAATGCATGAGACTATAAATGATGAAAATTAATGACTTATTTGTGCAGCGTTTTGTGCGTGCACAAAATATTAATATTAAATATTTAAAATTACTCTTTAACGATCATTTCGTTGTCTTTCTTTTGATTGCTTTTGGCGCTAGTGTTTTGGGTTATCGACAATTAATTTTGTCCCCACAGCTTACATTAATCTGGCAATCAGCATGGTGGCAATTATTTGATGTGCTGTGGTTAATCATTGGGTTACAGATGGGAACATTAGTAACTTATTTTAAACCAGCAGATCGTCTTTACTTATTGAGTAATGATTATTTTATTGCAAAAAGTTACATGAAGCGCAGTATTGAGGTTAGTACAGTATTTGCTTCAGTGTGGCAAGTAATATTTGTGATTTTATTGGTACCTGTATTCTGGCAAACTCATGTTTTTTCATTCTGGCGTGTAGGCACCTTATTATTATTTACGTTGAGTTATAAATTGTTATTGTTGCTATTATTACGCGATAGTCTGTTTTTAAAACCACGTGTTAATCTGTTGAAATACCACAGCAGAATTAAGTATGTACTGTTTAATGTCATCGTGCCTGGAACAATAATGACACTTATTTTGCAATTGCCATCAGAATCTATTTGGATATTTGCTTGTTCATGGCTTATTGTAGCCAGTGTATGCGGCTACTTTTTTTATATCGACGACAAAAAAGCGGGACAATTAGCGCTTGATTGGACAAAAATAGTATCACAAGCAATAGAACATGAACAACGCGTGTTACATTTTTATGCCACTTTTGCTGAAGTACCACACCAATCAAGGACTATTAAGCGTCGAAAATATCTTGACTTTATGATCCGAAAATTGACAAAACAGCACCAGGTCATGTATCGTTTATATCTCATACGTTTAATACGAGATACTGAGGTGTTACCATTACTAGTGCGGTTAGAATTGGTTGGCGCTGTTGTTATGTATGCTTTACTGCGTGCCCCTATTTGGCTCATTGCCACAATTGCTGCAATGACAATGTATCTCATCATTTTTCAAATGATACCAATCTATTCAAATACTAAACAAAAATTGTGGACACAATTGTTACCAATAGACGAAAAAGCAAAACAAAAATCGTTTCAACAACTTGCAAAACAAGTGATGTTTATGACGACAATTTTATTGGCAATGGTTAGTTTGTCACATGGATGGTTGACCGCAATTGTCGTCATAATTGTTATGTATGCTATTGGCATTTTCTTAAACAAACAATATATTCCTAAAAAATAAAATAAATAACAGAAAGTAAACGTGTGGCAGTGGGGTCGGTGTTAACTGCCACGCGTAGAGAAATAATATGCATCTTAGAGCAAAACCTTGGGCATCTGCTTGGTTAACAGCGCATTCTGACATTGTCATTGATCAAAAACAGGCAACAGAACAGATTGGCAAATGGCAAATGTTATTTGATCAAAAAACCCAATTCACATTGAAATTGGTTCTGGAAAAGGACAATTTATTCTTGGTATGGCACTAGCACATCCAGAAATAAATTATATTGGTATGGAGATTCAAGAGACAGCAATAGCTATTGCTGCACGTAAAAGTTTTGAACAGGTTGGAAAACTGCCGAACTTGCGCTATATTTATGGCAATGGTAATGGTGTGGAAACGTACTTTGAAAAGGCTGAAGTTGCCAAATTATATCTTAATTTTTCTGATCCATGGCCGAAAACTCGTCACGAATCACGTCGATTAACCTACAAATCTTTTTTAAAGTCATATGAGGCTATTTTACCTGAAAAAGGCGAAGTAGAATTTAAAACTGATAACCGTCATTTATTTGAATACTCGATGGTCAGTTTCGTGAATTATGGTATGCGATGGTCAACGAATGACTATTCTTTAGATTTACATCAAGATGATGAAAAAGTTTTAGGTAATATAGAAACAGAGTATGAACAGAAGTTTATGGCTAAAGGTCAACCTATTTATAAGATAAAGGCTCACTTCTAGAGCGACAAGAATTACAGGATATTATATAAACAAAAAACAACGTCTAATTTAGGCGTTGTTTTTGCTTTCTGGGGACATTTGGGGACTTGAAGATAAAAACTTTAAAGCCATTGTACTTTGTTCTGTCTCTTTCTCTTTTAACATGTGGGCATAAACGTCTAATGTTATACGCGTATTCTTATGACCTAAGCGCTTGGAAACATAATCAATAGAAACATCGTTGTATAGTAGAAAACTAGCGTGAGAGTGCCTTAAATCGTGAAATCTAAGGTGTGGTATATCAAGAGCATCTATAATATCTTTTAACCGTCTGCTAAATTGTCTGTTGTAATAGTGAGAATATAAAGGGAGGTAGTCAGAATTGTCGTGTAGTAATTTCGAAAACTGCTCTGTGATAGCTATAATTCTATGCGATTGCATGTTTTTAGTTTCTGTCAATTTTTGCACGGCTATAGAATAAGATTTTGTGATGCGGTTTGTTTTCAGTGTAATATTTATTGTACTAATAAGGATTCTAATAGGTCAGGTGACAGTATCGATGATCAGTAAACATTGCTCTGATTATGTAATTACATGGCGATGTTTAAGACATATTGTAATTAATATGAACTGGTAGAACAATAAAGCGACATAAATGACGGTTATCCGTCGTACATAATATTAAGGAGCCAGACGAAAAATGCAGTTACTACCTGATATAAATGAAGCAGCAACGATTAGAGATGTCCGTCAGTTTTTCGAAGTGGAGGTGGAACGGATTGCCAGAATAGCTCATGAAGATATGGGTGGTTTAAAGTCACCAACTATGTCAGATATGCCACGGTCAGAAACATTTGGTAATTCAGTTGAAACTCGGTTGAATAAGCAAATCGAGGCACGTATGTTGTTTGATAAGATAAAAACTGCAATTAGTTTCATCAAATATCCCTACCGTCAGATACTCGAGACAAGGTATATTGATGGCATGAATTGGTTGGATATGGGGAGTCAGTTTCAATACTCGTCTAGACAATTAATGCGCAAGCGCGATCTAGCCTTTTTGTATTTTGCCGATACTTTTGAAGAGGTGCATGATTTTCATATTTACCAGTAGCTGAAAATGTCGCACGCGTGTCTGTTGAATGGTGGTATATTGGTATTATCGAATGATTACGAAGAGCACATCTTGCACGCACATTTTGGTTCTATATTAGATATTCACATGAGCAAGTAGCATACTTGATGTTCAGAGTATTTGGCTAAGGTTTAGAGTTCGATATGCTGCTTGCAAAGAATAAATAGCATTTTCAATACATGATAAGTCATATCCTTGTATCTGTTTTATATTAATTTAAAACTATTCTTGCATTATCCTTAAAATTGTTGTTAAATCTTAATAAGTAGATTAGAAAGAGAATAATGATAAATGGAAGAAAAAGAGATTACGAGTGATACAGTTTTAACGGACGTAAAAACTGTGGCAACAATGTTGAAAAAAGCAGGTGCAGACGTTAGATTATACCTTTTATGGAAAAATAAAAAGAAACAATGTTTAGTTATGCTGAAACAAGTAAAGAGATTAAGGACTCGTTTAAAAAAGGTGGATGAACGATTATAATGATGATAAAAATCAAGAAATTACTCAGTTTAATGTAGGCATGGAAAAACGGATCATTTGATGTTTTGCAGTTCTGAAGAATTTCCTTTGATGAAAAACATGTTGAAAAACCAATACAGAAAATGATCCTAAACAATTTGTTGAAGATTTGTCTACTATTAGACCAAAATTAAATCTTGTAAGAGGTTACTGTGCACATATTTATACTGATGAAGAAAACTTGTATCTTTTTGGTAGCACTAATACTTTCAATAGCCTAACTAAATCGCGAGGGTTTGGATTGATTGGAAATGTTGGAGACAAAGAAATCACTAAATTATCGGATGATGATTTGATAATTGGATTCAATCCAAAAACTACTTGCTATATACACAATAGTGTTTGTGTAATAAAAATAAAAAGGATTTGAAGACTTATTTGGATTATTAGAAGAATATAAAAAGTTGGCAGAAGAAACAATAAAATTATTTTCGAACTATCCGGAATTTTATCAAGGAATCGAAAATTTCGAAGACGACCTGAATAGAAGACCTATCTTATATAGGTCAGTAGTTAATTTTGGAAAAAAACTGGTATCATAGAAAGCGTTTCACAGCACTTGGATGAAATTAAGATGATTAAAGAAAACGATGCCTTTAAAGCGAAGTATAAAGATTTAAAAATAAATGACAAGGGAATAGTTTATACTAGAAGTTCACTTCCATTATTTTTATCTTTACTTAATGAAGAGCCGGTTAAATCCATAATTACAGGAAATGAATTTTTTGCAGAACACTAATATCCTGACAAAGGTGGGCACATGATAAAAATACAATTATTCTTGATATCATATATTCCTTTATATGGGTTAGTATATTTGCAATTAGTAGCTGATAAATATTTTCAATATCAAAAAAATTTTAAGTCAAATAAAATCTTAAATAACGTTCTTCTGATTATAAATGAAAATGCTGTTTTTGGATATTATATCCTAGCTCTTATTTTATTTCCTTTGCTATTTTTCATTATATACCTTGGTTATAGAATTAAAAAGATAAGGGATCTGATCAACTTATAAATCGAATAAAAAAATCAGATGACAACATTATTAGTTATTTGATGACTTATGTGATTCCTTTTTTGACGGCCGGAATAAACGTTAGCGCTCCAATAGTAACAAATTTTGTATTGTTTCTTATAATAATGATCATTTACATTCGAATGGATTTAGTATATCTTAATCCTACCCTGATATTGGTAGGGTACAATATTTATATAGATAGTAATGATGATATGAAATACCTTACACGAAATTCATCGCAAGCAATACAAACCTCAAGGCAAAATCATGAAAAATTAAAAGTTACCAGAATTACTGATAGTTTTTCGTACATCGCAAAAAGAAAATAAACTGCACGTTAGTTTAAATCTAACGGCGGTTTTTTAGTACATAAAAATAAGTGGTCAAATTTGGGAACTTGAAACAACTACGCAGGTTGGACCTTTTGCATGGAGCGAATTATGAATGATGAAGAACTAATACGAGAGCAACGGAAACGCAATAGGCACATACGCGATGCCACAGATACCAATACATGCAGATGAGGTCAAGCGTGAGAGTGTTGCAAGGCATGCAAGAGCACGTGTGCAGATTAGAGCGGAAGTCGTTGATAACCGCAATATTGATTATAAGAGCCACATGGCGTGGTTAAGGAGATAAATAATTAACTAGTGTTAATTATGGTTGAAAGAATGTAGTATTTTTAATCATTTCATTATACAGCGATCCCTATTTCAATTTCATTCGTGTATAATATCTCGTGGAGATGAATTTTAATAAATAATAGGGAGTACTACATTCATGAAATTGAAAAACATTGTAATATCTGTAACTGTGATTTTAGCGGTGATTGGTGGTTCACTCGTATACATCGGTCACAATAGTGACACAGATCAAAAAGAAAATCACACAACTAAAAAAAGTGACAGGTCTAAATCAAGCTCAAGTTCTTCAACAAAGGAAGCCGCCAGCGAAAGCCAATCAGAGAATAATATTCTCATTTCAAGTGGAAAAGACTACGGTATTCAGCTATATCATGGGATGCCTGGTGCGGGTGCTCTAACTGCTAAACCAACCGCAATGACCAAAATGCTTAATAGAGAGACAGTCATAGATGTTGTCGCCTCCACTCCGAATATGAATCGCGGAAAATTAGTTAATATTGTTGCTGCTGGCGATAATTGGGAACTTGAAGTATCAAATAATAATACACAATATAAAGTTAAAGTAATGCATGCTCAAGATAATAAGGGAGCTGTTGTAGTCAGTACGGAAGGTGCTGATACTTTATTCTATGGTTTTACTATTCCTGAATCATTGTATGTACCATACAGGCAAGCAGAAAAAGAAAAAGCTGATGCGGTACATGATCAGTTAGTAGGAAAAAATATAGAATCTCACCATCATTGTATGATGGTGAGAATACCGATCAAGCAATGAATGAACAGAAAGCCCCACAAAATTTAGCTCACGATGGTATACAAGATATCACGTTTATTACTGACTCCGTGGTACGTGTGAAACGGAGCGGTTCTTATAGACCTGATAGAGATGTTTCCTATACTCTGAACGCAACCACGTTGAGTTTTGATTACCAAAATATCCCCTATTCATTAATTAATGGTACTGTTTCATTCGACTCTTGGACAACTAATATGGACGGGCATACTGTTACTTGGACTATTACTCCTATGAATTAAATTTCAAAGTGCATAAGCGCTTTTTATTTTGCACTAAAACATTGAAAGGAGGTGCCGTAAATGACATGAAATTAACACCGAAACAGAAGAAGTTTGCTGATGAGTATATCAAGACTGGAAACGCTACGCAGTCAGCTATTGAAGCGGGTTACAGCAAGAAGACTGCAAGAAGTGTTGGCAGCGAAAACCTGACAAAACCTGACATATTTGAGTACATAGCTAAGCGAATTGAAGAAATCGATAAAGATAAGATCGCAGAGCAAAAAGAGATATTGGAGTTTATGACTCGTGTCATGCGCCGGCAAGAGATGGAACAAGTAACTAATGTGCTTAAAAAACCTGTTGTCTTAACTGTAACAGGTTCTGGTGATGATAATACTTATGAAAAGATCGTCAACGAAGAAGTTCTTGAAGTAACGGAAATTGCAGGTAGTGTGGGGGATGCAGTTAGAGCAGCAGACCTTCTTTCAAAAATTATAAAGCCAGCTAAAGAAGAGACATCATTCGAAGAGGATAGGGCTCGCAAGATGAAAGCTGATGCTGATCTGGCTGAAAAGAAAGTCGAGTTATTGAATGGTGGTAGCGGTGAGATAACTATCAATGTTAAACCGTTCGAGGAGGACATGTAATGTCTGAAATTGAATGGAATTTACCAGAAATGGTTAGTAAAGCATACGCGCCACTTTTTAACAGTAAGAAGCGCTACATTGTCTACAAAGGTAGCCGTGGAAGTGGTAAAAGCGAAGCAGAAGCCACGAAGGTCATCTACGATATACTCACGAAGTCATACGTTAATTGGTTGGTGTTGAGGCGATATGCCAACACTAACAGACAATCAACATTTACATTATTACAAAAGGTTGCTAATCGCATGGGCGTTGGCAGCCTTTTTCAATTTAACAGCTCACTACCTGAAATAACGTATAAACCAACAGGGCAAAAGATACTGTTTCGTGGTGCTGATAAACCATTGTCTATTACATCTATATCGGTTGAAACGGGTAATTTATGCCGATTATGGGTAGAAGAAGCCTATCAATTAGAGTTAGAAGATGCGTTTGATACAGTTGATGAATCAATGCGTGGCATTATTGCAGATCCAGACGGTTATTACCAAACAATAAATTGGGAAACATATGCAGCGATTGAATTTGGCGAGCGTGTCACTTCTCAAGAAGATTTCAACAAGTCATACGGCGCTTATATGTGGTTGACTCGTAAATTAGCAGACGAAGCAGGAGCAAATTATGATCTCGATGACAACGACGTTATTGAGATCAAGACGCACAACTTTGCTTCGCGTACCGGACGTGGTTCAGACCATGTAGTAGATCCTATTGCATTTTTGGCGAAGTGAAGTATTTGTTATGATCAATTAGAGGAAGACTCAATTAACGGTTTGGAGGAAAAATCTATGGCACAACCTAAATTGAAAGATGGCGATAACATTTGCCTAACAACAAAGGCAAGCACTTCTGCATATGGTACAGCGTTTGAATTGCATAAATCAAATTCTAACGACGCTTATCGTGTGGCGTTTTGGTATAACAATGCCATTGTGTTTTGGAATATTTTGGAACAAGATTTACAAATTAAATAGACAAACCACCTGTTAATTAAAATAGATGGCTTTGTGTTGTTTATTATGAATGGTCAATATTCAACGAACTTTAATTTTGAACGCACTAAAAAAGCCCAACTGGATAATTTCTGGTTGGGCTTTTTTGTGTTTTGGTAAGACATACTATTGTTTTTGTGCTATTATTATTGTGGCGATAAAAAACAGGTATGGAAACAATAAGAAATCAAGGTTCAACTCCTTGGACCGCCATTCCAACTTGTCTGTTCTGATGTCGTCCATCCTGATAACATTGTGTACTTCGATAATTGCTGACTGCATTTCACGTTTAGTTGAAGAAGGAGTGACTATGGAAAAGGTAAAATATTTAATAACATTTGGTGCTTTGCTTATTGTGGCGGTTCTGGTGATTAAAAGCACCAATATTAATTAGAGTCAGTGTAATAGCTGATTTTTTATTTGCAAATAAAAACAAATGTTCGTATGATGCCATAGAGGTGACATTATGAATTACGACGACCAACTTATCAAAAAATTAAGGAACGATTCATTAAAAAGATAAACACACTATATTGGGTATGTATCGTGTATCAAAAATACTCAAAGAAAATTAATGTATATTTTCAGTTTTCTAAAATAGATACGGCAATACATTCTGGACAAATCGCCAAATATGATGAACAATATAAAGAACGAATGGCTGGATTATCTAAACGTATTAAACATGAAACAAAACCGACTAGAAATTAATTTAGTCGGTTTTTGTTTACCTGATAATTACTATTGTATTCTGCAATTTCAATAATCATTTTATCGCATGGTGCTGCTAGTTTTGTGTTTGCACAACACATGAAGTATAATTAAGCAATAAATAAATTAAACGAAAGAATGAACATGTCAAATCAACAATTATTTACGCAACTAAAACAATTGGCAAAATTAGTTGAGGGGAATAGTGTAACAGTACCAGCTTTTTCTAAAGAAAGTAGGACGTTGTTAAAAGACAAAGCAACCCGTAACTCGAAATTTGATTTAATTATAAACAAAAAGGGTCATAGAAACAAAGACATATTCTCACTTGTAATAATGTCAAGTAATTATCCAGATAAGATAATGATGCGCTTAGATTATTCAGGATCATCTCATAAAGGTGTGGAAACACCTCATGTTCATATATTTGATGAACAGCATGATTTTGGAAGTAAAGCTATTTCTTTACAAAATTTGTCGAGTATTATGATTAATCAATACATGGATGCATTAACTTGGTTTTTGAAAGAAAATAGTGTTGATATGTCGGGAGTACAAATTCAAGAAACTATTGTTTAGAAAGGAGCAGAACTATGAAACTTGATACAACGTTGTTGTTATCTCAATACCTGGATTGGTTAAAAAATAAGTATCGCATAAAAAATTTGGAAGATTCTAACCAAATAATTACTCCTTTTACAAACGCTATCGGTGATAATATAAATATATATGTTGATAAAATAGATGAAAAGCATTTTCTTTTAAGCGATGATGGAGAAACAATAAACGATTTGTCCTTAAACGGAATCGAATTAACAACTACTCGTAATCAAATGATCGATAGAATATTAATCGGCTCTGGCGTTCATAGAGTTGATGATGAATTGACTATAGATGGTGTTTCATCTGAATTTCCAGAAAAAAAGCACTCACTATTGCAAACAATTCTAAGAGTAAATGATTTGATGATGACTCGTAGGAATAATATTGTCAATCTTTTTTCAGAAGAAGTCACGGATTTTCTAAAAGAGAACGATATAATAGGGACGAGTAAAGCTAAATTCGCAGGTATTTCTGGTTTGAACTATACGATTGACTATACAATTCCGGCCAGAAAAAATAGGCCTGAAATGTTTATTCAGTTTCATAACCACTTGACATTTAGTGCGATTACTAATTCTACGTTTATTTTTGAAGATATTAACGAGCAAAGACCATTAGAAGTAGGAGACAAACCAATTAATAAAATAATTGCTAATACTGAAGATTATGCTATTAGTGACAAAGCATTTCGTGTTGCTGAATCCAAGAATATTGAAATACTTCCGTTTTCTGACAAAAACAAAATTTTAGCTACTCTACATTGATTATAATAATATTCTTTCATAAGTAGCATTAATTAACTCTTAATATAACAAATAAACACCACGTAACTTAATACGTGGTGTTTATTTGTTAAAATCAATCGATAAATTGGGGACATTTTGGGGACTTGCTACTAATATTCAGTTGTTGTTAACATTCAAAAAGCTTGATAAATCAACAATTAATCAATACATAACAGTGTTGATTAACTAATTTTTCGCTGAAACAAAATATGAACAGAAGTTTATGGCTAAAGGTCAACCTATTTATAAGATAAAGGCTCACTTTTAGAACGACAAGGGTTACATAGTGTTATCTAAACAAAAACACGATTAAAATTGATGTGAATCTAGAAAAGGGACTTACATCTGTTCTCGTTAATCAGAACGGCCCCGTGCGTTTACGCGATTTATCAGACTTAACTCTTCAAAGATTAAGTTTTTTATTTGCGATGAGTTGACCAAAGCAGGTAACATATGGCAATGATTGCTAATAGTGCGAAACTACCATATATAATCAAAAATATTAATTTGATATGAAACAAGCTGTACCTTAAAAAATAATTCATTTCTCCAATATCCTTTCGTCTATGTACGCCCGAGAGGGCATGTTATCGTTGAGCTCTTCTATAGCCATTTGCCTGAGCTTCAGCTTCACTACCAAAATATATAGCATTTGCTGAGTTCATATGGTATCCGGCTTGACCAGGAACATGATAAATGTGAGACCTTGCGTTACCGATAATTTGTTGACTAGTGCCTGTGTATACTTGTGTTGTGTCTGTTGCGTTATTTTGAGAAGCAGTAGTTGCAGCAGCATTATCATTAGATGCTTTTTCTGAATTCGATAGTGACTGCGCTTCGGATATCGAAGCAGCCTGTGACACTCTGACAGTTTCCTGACTTGATTTTTCAGCAGCGTCCGAACTAGCCTTTTCAGATGATTCAATACTTGCTTGTTTTGCTTTTGAACTTGCAGCAGCCTCCGAACTTGAAATCGCCTTAGAATTAGCTATACTAGCTTTTTCACTTGATTCGCTAGCAGATTTCTTTGACGACTCGCTTTTTTTCGAAGCACTTGAGGTCGGTTTACTGTCTTTGGTGGCGTTATTTGCGGTAGCGACGCCACCCATTAAACTAACAGTTAATACGACAAGCGAACCAATGATAGCCTTCTTAAACATTGGAAAGGGCTTATGCTTTAATCTAGCAATAAACCAATAAATTGCAATTCCGATACTAGCTAAAAAATGAAAAGAAAAAATAAAACCAAATAATATGCTCATCCCTAAAATCTCCTCAAACCTTTTTATGTGGTTGTTCAGCACATAATGCTAAATAATTAAAAATTGGATGGCATGTTTCAGCCAAACTTGTCACACCAAATGAGTGCGCAGTAGCTACTTTCTGCAATGTCGCGACAGTAGGTTCCCTGATAGTTCATGAATATATTGATTTTTCACCAATACTTGCCCTAATAGCAACACCAGTTAATGATAAATCACGTTTTTTTGAAACTTCTCTTATCGTGTCTATTAGCGTTTTTCTTATGTAAAACAAGAAAAGTATCACATACAGTAATAAATTATTGAAGAGTGTTTTAGATAGTATTGTATTTAATCTTGTAAGTTAATTACGCAAACAAAGAACAGGTAAAACATTACCAATTTTGACGAAAGAATATGTTATAAAATGGTTTATTGGGATATGTTTACTCTGTGATTATAGTACTTCACAGAGTAGTTGGAAAGTAAAACTTACAAATATTATTACAACAAATAATACTAAGAAGGAAAACATGAGTGTAAAAGAAGTTATTCAAGTACTGAAAGAAGACGTTATAAGTCTGTTCTTCATCTAAAACCAAGGAAGTTAAAATCTGATATGTTGGCGCCTTAAAGTCACCAACTATGTCATATAGGCCACGATTTGAAATATTTGGTAATTCAGTTGAAAGTTGGTTAAATAAGCAAATTAATGCACGAATAATATTTGATAAGATAAAAACAGCAATTAGTCTCATCAAATATCCTTATTGTCAGATACTCGAGACAGGAATGTTGGATGGCATGAATCGGAGTAAGTTTCAATACTCACCTAGGCAATTAATGCACAAGCGTGATCTAGTCTTTTTGTAGTTTGCTGATACTTTTGCAGAGGTACATGATTTTCATATGTATCAATAACTGAAAATGTTACATTGATGCTGCAAGCGTGTCTGTTGGATGATGGTATATCGATATTGCTGATAATTAACGAAGGCGTGGTTATTGCGCCGTACACTAATTTTACTTTTTGCAAGATTAATGATATAATTTATTAGTCAACCCAGTGATTTTACGATCGCCATATTTCATTTATCTAAATTGAAGTATATTCCAGGGGCTGACGTACATAGTAAAGTAGCAATTAGAGAGACACCTTTATTGGTGTTTTTATTTTGCCGTTAAACAAGCGTATCCATGAGTCGACACATATAAAACTTTAAGGCACAGCTCATAGGTTGCTAAATATTCAATGAAATTACCCTCGGTGATATAGTTTGTTTTGGTCTAGCATTCACAGGCGCTATGGGTAATAGATGGGGCTCATACTTAGTAACAGTTTCCAAAAAAGAAACAGCCACGCTACAGCACCATAAGGGTATTTTTTATTAAGGATTTTCTAATTTAGTAAATTTGTATGTACTGATGTATAATTAATTTAGATTAATAAGTGAGGGAGAATGAATATGTCAGATGAATTTTTTGTAAAAGTACGACGAGCAATTGGCTTTGATGGACTGATTTCTATAATTATCGGTGCCTTTATATTATTCCTGCCTGGTCGAAGCGCTAGAGCAGTTGCTGGAATGATGGGTGCTGCTTTAATCGCAGCTGGGTTGTTCAAATTGCTTTCTGTGTTTAAAAAGGATAGCGTTAATGGCACCACCAGATTGGGACACTTAATCAGTTCTGTTATCTACATAGTTGCTGGTTTATTTATATTCATAGACATGCAAGCGGCCGCTGTATCACTCATTTTAGTAGTTGGTATATTGACGGGTATGGCATGGTTAATTGAGGGGATTATTCAGCTTACAATTTTAAATCAGATTAGCACTAACAAGTTTTGGTCAATCTTATCAGCAGTGATTAGTGTATTAGGCGGTTTAAGTCTATTATTTAGCCCATTATTGGGTGGTATACTTGTATGGACGTTCTTCGGTGTTACTTTGTTAATCATTGGAATTTTTAAGATAATACAATACGTCACTTTAAAAAATAGGTTATTTCAATACACTAGTTAGTTAAATCTAACGGTGTTTTTTATACATAAAAATGAGAAGAACGAGTTATCTGCAGATCAACCTTTGTTTGCGAAGATTGATCATGCTAATTAATGAACTAAATTAATGAGATAATATAAATGATGAAATAAGCAATTGTTTGAGATGTGTGTTATAATTAAAACATTGAACGCAACAGAGAGTGTGTTCAGCAGTCTAGCAGAATACTTGTCAAATTATTAGTTACTGGTTTTAATATCATATTTGATATATGTTGAATGATACAGAGAGATCTTCAACCTCAGAAATATTAAGTTAGTTTAGTTAATCAATAAATTTAGTTTTGTAATGTATAGAAATTCTTATCAAGAAGCCTGTTAGGCTTTTTATTTTGTTATAATGTATTAACTTGCGTGGTTTTATATCTAAACCTCAATCCATAAGTTAGGAATAATTGAGCAACACATAACAGTTTTAAATAACTATATTTTCGCTGAAACGGGCAAATGAACAGAAATTGATGTTATGGCTAAAGTGAACCTATCTATAAAATTTAGGCTCACTTTTCATTTTCTAAAGGTGGTAGTAATATTAAGGAAGGATTATCCAGTATGAACCAGTCTCTCGAGTTAATAAAAAGAGGGGTCACAACTGAATTGGCGTATAATGTTGAACAAATGAGTGAGGAATCGCAAAATGTATTGTATGAAGGATTCAGATTCCGACTAAAAAATAAAACGTTTCGGAGTCGGCTAGCAAAAAAAACACCTACAAAAAAGGGCTATTTTGTTGCTTTTTGGGAAAAAGATAATCATGCTAAAAATAAACCGTTTGATTATGAAAGCAGTCCCGATTTTTTAATAATTAATGTGATTGATTTTAAAAACCAAGGGCAATTTATATTTCCTAAAGCATTATTAGCGCAAAAAAAAATATTGTTATCATTGAATTCAAAAGGAAAGATGGCAATAAGGGTTTATCCAGAGTGGGTGAAGGAATTAAATAAAACTGCTTTTCAAACACAACAATGGCAACTGCATTATTTTATTGATCTATCAAAAGATTTAATAGATGTCTCTAAATTAAAGCAGTTATATACAATTTGACTGCAAAACTGTATAAATTTTCAGTCAATTCGATGTCAGAGGCGTGATAGTTTGATACTTAAGTCTATTTCAATAGTTATTAGGAGAATTTTTATATGCCATGGATTTATTTGTTACTTGCAGGTTTTTCGGAAATACTTTGGTCAACTACTATGAAATTAAGTCATGGTTTTACAAAAGTTGGTTGGGCAAGTTTGACAGTTATTGGTTTGATTGCAAGTATGTTCTTTTTATTACAAGCAGTGAAGTATTTGCCATTTAGTTTAGCTTATCCAATTTGGACAGGGATTGGGGCAGTTGGATCAGTGGTAATTGGTGTCATATTATTTCACGATCAATTCCCACCTATTACTTGGTTTTTTATTATTTTATTAGTTGTTGCAATTATTGGTATTAAAGTAACTGCCGGGGAGTAATATTAATGTCACTGATAGTTTCTTTAATCAATTCAGAAACGAAATAGAAAACGGCGACATGTCAGGGAATGAAGCTAACATATTAAAAGTCATTATAAGCTGATCGAAACGTTTAAAAACGATGAAAGAAAATTTTGAAGCAAGGAATTTTCCTACGCCTAAAAAAGCCACGTCATTCAGTACGTGGCTTTTTTAGCACTTAGGTAACACTAATTCGAAATAAATTTGTTTATGGGCATACTATTATGTAATAAATGTCCTAGAGGTCTCAACTTTTTTAAATAAAAAAACTGTTTTACCAAAATTACAGGTAAAACAGTAACAATGCGCGGGGGGGGAGTCGAACCCTCGACCTGCCGGGTAGAAACCGGCTGCTCTATCCAGCTGAGCTACCAGCGCAATACAATATATATAATAGCATAAAAACAGTAAATATCAAAGATTTAATTTATCTATTTTTTTAATTGGCTTACCTATAGTATACTATAGGTAAGCCAATTACAGAGGATTTAACATATGAGAAAAGCATTTATCGCACTAGGCGTGATCTTTGTAGCATTATTAGTTGCGTTTGCAACATTTAATCAACAACCTAAATATGCCGGTGTTTCGATGCCTAGAGCAGATTATCGGCATTTGGAGCAGTCACGTCGTAGTATTAAAACCTTTATTTCGGCACTAGATGATTTTGATTATCAAGATGCTAAAACGATGGCTGTTGTTGAAAAGTCAGGCAATCAAATTATTAAGCATAATAGTAATAATTTAAGCAGTACCGATTCTCAGGCATTACGTGATGCACTATACGGTAAAACGGGAATTATTACAATTGTGCAAATAGCCAAAAAAGGTCACTATAATATCGACAGTAGTGTTGCTTCACGTTTCCATGATAAATTTGATACAATCATTACAATGTCAGTGAATGCCATGAATAAAAGTTCGGCACAACGTGCTGATATTGTGACACAAATGAAAGTAGATTTAAATATTGAAGCGGCAATATATAGAATAGGGGCAAAGAATGAGGAGTAAAGAGTAGTAGTATCGTTTTCCGGGAGAAATGATGGTTAAGAAAGAAGATGCACGTGTTTTACGGACAAAAAAATATTGAAGAAACAACAATTACGCTATTAACAACACAACCTAATTTTTCGATTACTTTATTATTGCGCCGTGCAGATGTCACCCGAGGTACTTTTTATAAGTACTATCAAAATAAAGAACACCTTATTTCTGAGGTCAACCATACATTGATACAGGAATTTATTCAATATACGCAAGGTAAATTTCATGTTGCCAAAATGATCCAAGCTGTAAGTGATCGTGCTGCTTTTTATAATGCGGTGCTCAATTTACATAGTGATTCAGTTTATGTTAAAACACTTATGTCGCGAATGCGAATGCAGATGCAATCACAATTGGGAATTATTGAAGACGAAGAGCGGTACAGACATCAAATGTTTCAATGGGAAATTATCATAGGTGGCTTTTGGGCGCTGATTTCACAATGGTTGTTAGATAATATGAATGTGACACAAACTAAGCTATTACAAGAGTTTATCGAATTATTACGTGTTGACACCACTGGGTGGACACAAACAGGTTTGAACTTATTTGATTTTGACAATATTAATTAAAAATAGACTTGTATGATATTGACGCGATTATTAATTTTTGTTATAATTGATAGGTTGTTAGCATAGCTACAACCACTCGGAACAGGTTGAAGTACGTGTCGGACAAGAGCCGACCCGCCTGGAATGGTGAGTCTAAGTATAAGGAGAATTCAATAATGGCATATGCAGTTATTGTAACAGGCGGCAAGCAATATAAAGTCGCTGAAGGCGACACAATCTTCGTCGAAAAGTTGGATGCAACAGAAGGTGAAAAGGTAACTTTTGACCAAGTTGTTTTGATTGATGGCAAGGTTGGTGCACCTTTTGTTGAGGGTGCTAAAGTTGTTGGAACTGTTGAAAAGCAGGGTAAGCAAAAGAAAGTTATTACTTTCAAGTACAAGGCCAAGAAGAATATGCATTCTAAGCAAGGCCACCGCCAACCATATACACGCGTGAAGATTGATTCAATCGCGTAATTATTACTTGTAAAGGAGAAATAGACTTATGTTGATGAATCAAGAAAACTTACAAATGTTCGCTCACCACAAAGGTGGCGGATCTTCAGCCAACGGGCGTGATTCAGCTGGTCGTCGTTTAGGAACTAAGGTTGCTGATGGACAAGATTTGACAGCTGGTTCGATTATTTATCGCCAACGTGGGACACATATTTATCCAGGTGTTAACGTTAAAAAGGGTGGAGATGACACTTTATTTGCTTTAACAAATGGTGTTGTTAGATTTGAACGTAAAGGACGTGAAAAGCGTCAAGTATCTGTTTATTCACGTGAACAATACAATGAAATTTTAGCTGCTGCAAAGTAATTAAAATCAAAAAAAGAACAGTTCGCTGTTCTTTTTTTGTACTTATTAACAAGTTCGGCAATATGATGTATTGAATTAAAAAGTAATCGTATGAGCTTATGATATAATTATAGATAACAATGAAAAGGAAAGTATCATAAATATGACTAAATATTTTGAAGCACGTATTGTTAAACTGCAAAAACTACTTAAACAATTGAACCTTGATGGCATGATTGTATATCAAGGTGCTAACATGAAATATTTAACAGGTTTCAGTGGCGGAACAGGTGATGGAGTGGTTATTATTGGTCGTGACTCTGCTTGTTTAGTAACTGACGCACGATACGAAGAAGCATATAAAGCAAGTTTACCAGAAAGCGTTAATTTAAAAATAACAAGAGCCTATTATGAAGAGGCAGTTTCAGTAGCAGTATCTTTTGACATAAAAAATTGGCTTTTGAAGCCGATATGCCATATAACATTTATGATTATATTGATGAGCTATTGCCCGCTGATATATCATTTGATGCGCTACCATTTGCTATTGAAGCCCTACGTGAAGTGAAAGATGAAGAGGAACTCACTGCGTTACGTAAAGCGGCAGCTGTGTCGGTGGCGGCATTTAAGGAACTCATTCCGTTTATTAAGCCGGGAATGACTGAACGACAGGTGGCCAATGAATTAGACCGGCTTCAAAAAAATTCGGAGCAGAAAAGGCCTCATTTGACACGATAGTTGCATCCGGTTATCGTGCCGCTTTGCCTCATGGTGAAGCAACTGATAAAATAATCGAAAAAGGTGAACTTGTTACAATTGATTTTGGTTATTATGTCGACGATTACACGTCCGATGTAACCCGAACAATCGCTATCGGAAGTATAAGTGATGAGCTCAAACAAATTTATGCCATTGTTAAACAAGCAAATGAAAATGCCATAGCAATTGTAAAACCAGGTATTTCTGGTAGTGAAGTTGATCGTGTTGCACGTGATTATATATCTGCGCATGGTTACGGTCATGATTATAATCATTCTACTGGTCATGGTGTTGGCCTAGATATTCATGAAGGTCCAGCGCTGAGTTCGCAATCAAGTGATGAATTACAACCGGGTCATCTTTTAACCATTGAGCCAGGCATTTATCTTTCAGAAAAAGGTGGTGTCCGCATTGAAGATGATATTATTGTGACATTAGACGGTTATGAAAATCTAACACATGATCTTACCAAAGATTTAATTGTAATTGAGGATTAATATGACACACACGCGATTAGATTTTTTAGTGTTTTATCGTGGTAATTTAGTGACTGGTTTTGATTACATTTACATCAAACGCCATGAGGGTCATGCTTTTTGGCAGAGTAGAGATAAAACCCAAGAGGCGAAAGACATTGCAGATATAGATTTTGATTTTTATAATCCGCATTTTAATCAAGCGGGAAAAGCTTTTAATTGGCGTTATCATGAACAATGGACTGATATGACAATGTCATGGGATGAATTTACCGATAAAGCTATGAGTTATATTAATACTTGGATGACAGAATATCCTGGTCCTTCTCAGACTAAACCTAGTTTAAACGATGAATGGGGTATAAGATTTAAAGTGCCAGGTGAACATGAACGTATGATTTGGGGATTGAATGCTTATCCGGCTAATTTACAGAAATTCATAGATTTTCTGTATTCATTTGCTAATTGAGGCGCTGCATCTCGCGGTGCTTTTTTGTTGAGTTGGTGTAAAATGATAATAGGGAGCATGTCTATAAAAATAAAAAGTAACGATACACGCATGTAACAAATGTACCACTACGTTTGAAAGGAATTAAATGGGAACTGAAACCATACACTTATTGCATACGAATGATATGCACTCACACTTTGAAAATTGGCCACGTATTTTGCGCTTTTTGTTGGAAAAGCAAAAAACATATACGCAAAGTTACACATTTGATATTGGAGATGCGATTGATCGTTTAAATCCATATACTGATGCAACAATGGGACAAGGCAACATTGAATTGATGAATGAAGCAAACTATGATGGCGTGACAATTGGAAACAATGAAGGGTTAGTGTTGTCTCATGAAGCAATGAACCATTTATATGATGGGGCCAATTTTGATGTTTTATTGGGTAATTTAAAGGAGTATCCTGGTTTAACGCAACCAATATGGGCAAAAAACTATAAAATTATAACGACTACTTTGGGAACCAAAATTGCTGTATTAGGATTGACTGCACCTTATAATTTAACCTATCCTTCACTTGGGTGGAAACCATATGATGTGGATGAAACAATTGATAAATTATT
>AEMJ01000849.1 GCA_000166735.2 Leuconostoc inhae KCTC 3774
AAGTGTTATCGCTAATTCAGTGTTGCTTTATTGATTTATAACACATTAATTCACAAGAAAAAGAATGCATATGTCGCCACAATTAAAATAAATAATGCAAAAATTGTGAGGTTATAGCGATGCGTTAGACGTTTTGACTTCCCTAATGCTGTGAGTTTACCATCAGATCCGAGTTCATAACGTCCTTTACGTGTCAGGCGCATTTCCTCACGAGTTTCTGGCGCCACAACAGTTATTTTTGTA
>AEMJ01000848.1 GCA_000166735.2 Leuconostoc inhae KCTC 3774
GACAATTCCCATAAGGCTGCCTTCATACATGACTGCAATGCGGTCACTCATAGCTATAATCTCTGGTAGATCACTCGAAACCATTATAATTGCCACACCTCGATCAGTTAACTCATTCATTAAATCGTAAATTTCTCGTTTAGCACCAACATCAACACCTCGTGTCGGTTCATCTAAAATCAATATTTTACTACCAGCGCCAATCCATTTGGCGAGTACTACTTTCTGCTGATTTCCACCAGATAAACTACCTACACTAATATTTTGACCATCCGTTTTTAC
>AEMJ01000847.1 GCA_000166735.2 Leuconostoc inhae KCTC 3774
GTGCCTGTGGATTTCCTAAGTAACCGCACGTTCTTTTAACCACATCACACGTTTTTGGATCATGATTGCCACACTCAGGACAGCAAAATCCACGTGCTGTAGGTTTGAAATCGCCTTCAAAACCACATTTAAAACATTTATCAATTGGCGTATTGGTTCCTAAATAACCCACATGATCATAAGCAAAATCCCAAACTGCCTCAAGTGCTGCTGGATTTTGGCGTAAGTTAGGGTACTCACAATAATGAATAAACCCGCCATTCGTGTACTTTGGATAGGCTTCTTCAAATAACAATTTTTCAAAAGGCGTGGGATGCTTACGTACATCATAATGAAACGAATTCGTATAGTAATCTTTGTCTGTTATATCAGCAATCGCTCCAAATCGGGCTTTGTCTAGTTCACAAAAACGATCCGTTAATGATTCAGCAGGCGTTGAGTAAACAGAATAGTGATAACCATCTTCTGCTTCCCACGCTTTGCAAGCAACATGCAATCGTCGCACAATTTCAACTGTAAAATCGTGTGCTTCTTGATTTGTTTCCCAATTTGGGCCAAAGAAGTACGTTCCGACTTCATATAAGCCAATATAGCCCAAAGATAATGTCGCACGACCATTTTTGAATAACGTATCAACGTCATCATCATCTTGTAGCATCTTGCCAAACGCACCATTTTTGTACAAAATTGGTGCGTTTTCAGGGACTGCTTCTTTTGTTCTAGCAAGTTTGAATTTTAATGCCTGCTTCGCTAAGGCTAATCGCTCATCTAATATTTCCCAAAATCGTGATTTACTACCCTGAGATTGCAAGGCAATACGTGGCACATTGAGCGTCACAACTCCCAAATTCATGCGTCCCTCATTGACTTCAACGCCTTGCTCATTTTGCCAACCTTGTAAAAATGACCGACAGCCCATCGGTGCTTTGAATGATCCAGTTAGTGCAACAATTTTTTCATAATTTAATACATCAGGATACATCCGTTTTGAAGCACATTCAATGGCTAACTTTTTAATATCATAGTTAACATCTTTGGCATTCATATTAATACCGCGTTTCAATGAAAAAACTAATTTAGGGAAAATAGCGGTTCTATGATTTGGTCCAATGCCTTTAATACGTATCTTAAATATTGATTTTTGAATTTCTCGTTCAAGCCAATTCGTTCCCAAACCAAAACCAAGCGTTGTAAAAGGCGTTTGACCTTGCGCTGAGGCGAGTGTATTAATCTCGTACTCTAACGCCTGCATCGCATCATAAATGTCTTTCTTGGTAGCAGTTTCTGCGTAAGCTTGGCGCTTATCTGCTTGTACATATGTTTTGGCATTATTTAAATGCTTTTGGTAATTCATTTCAGCATATGGTGCTAACAATTCATCTGCACGATTAATAGATGTCCCACCATATTGCGAAGACGCAACATTGGCAATGATCTGTGCCATTTGAGCTGTTGCGGTACCAATTGACTTTGGCGTTTCAACTTGTGCATTGCCCATTGTATAACCAGATTTAAACATATAATCAAAATCTACCAAACAACAGTTCGTCATCGGACTAAGAGGCGTGTAATCTAAATCATGCCAGTGAATGTCACCTCGCAAATGCGCTTTCGCCACACTTTCAGGCATCATCGTCAAGCCCTTAGATTTACCAACCATACCAGCCGTTAAATCACGAAATGTACTAAACACATGTGAATCTTTGTTAGCATTTTCATGCATTGTTTTATCATCTTGGTTGATTAATGATTTAAGTTTATTTTCTGGGTTAGTCGCTTGCAGCCATGCCTGTTCATCTGCTATATGAATTGATTGAAAAGACTCTGCGGCCTTTGGTGACAATGTTTCTAATTGCGTCAAAATAGTTTGATAAATTACTTGTGTCGTCACATTAGGTTGTTTCGCTTTGGACATTACAATGGTCATAATTGCGTCATAAACATCCCCCTCGATATTAAGTGATTCAAGAATAAGTGCGATTTTGTATGGTCTAAATTGTACTTTTTCCCCAGACCTTTTTGTGATTGTTGTTGCTACATTAATTTTGTTCATGTATACTGATTCCCCTTATTCTATACAAAATAATATGCGTATTATGATAATTAATTCACATCTTGTGTATGGCTGTATTTAGAATTATGCGCGTGTTAGGTGGTAGATGTCAAACACCTGTTCTATGTATAAATAGGCATTATTATTAGCATATTCAATTTGAAATATTGCCAGTAACAACACGCTACTCAGTGTTATTTACCCTTGTAGTACATCAAGTATTTATTCATTATTTTTTGTAAGTGTTGCTGCAAACGCTATCTTAACAACAGTTATCATATAATCAACATGCTCAATACTGCATAAGCATTAATGTAACATTTTCTTTACAGTTTTTTTGACGAATCAATAGGCGTAACAAAGGTAACTAACTATCATCATCAGTCTAAGCAAATAAAAAGCACTAACAAGAATTGCTTCGAGTTAATGCTTTTTCTTATTCTATCGCTTTACCTTATCAGTTTTTTCACTTGAAAGTGCACTCAGGAAATATACGCTTATAAACACTGATATATCAACGTTTACCCTTCACCATGAATCAATTGTGAACCCAATTCATAGTTATGAGAATAGTCAACTGGAATATCCACCACAACTGGCCCCTTGGTTGCAAATGCTTCATCTAAAACAGCATCTAAATCAGCTGGTGTCGTCACTCTTAATCCTTTAGCGCCAAATGCTTCTGCATATTTAACTAAATCAATATTTCCAAAATTAACACCGGCAGATTCGCCATTATATTTCATTTCTTCTTGGAATTTCACCATATCATAATGTGCATTATCGTTCCACACAATGTGAACAGTATTTAGATTCAAACGTACAGCCGTTTCTAATTCCATTGCTGAAAAGAAGAAACCACCATCACCTGAAACTGAAACTGACTTAGCATTTGGACGAACCATCGCTGCAGTCATTGCCCATGGCAAACCCACGCCTAATGTCTGCATCCCATTTGAAATTAAAAAGTGACGCGCAACATATGATTTGAAATGACGTGCCATCCATATATAATGTGATCCAATATCTGTTGAAACTGTCATATCATCTGTTACATGTGCTTGAATTGATTTAATAACTGTCAATGGGTGATTTAAATTACCTTCAGCCGGTGTGTACGTTGGCTCATTTGACAGACGGAGGTCTGTTTTCAGGTCATGCAAGATTTTTTGACTGGCATCTGGCAATTGGTAACCATTGATACGTTCTGTTAATAAGTCAATACTTTGTGACAAATCACCAATGAGTTGGCGTTGGGGTACAAAGTTATTATCAATTTGTACTGGTGTTGTATCCAATGCCACAATATTTAAGGT
>AEMJ01000846.1 GCA_000166735.2 Leuconostoc inhae KCTC 3774
CTGTTATGGTGTTAGACACAGTAAATATCGCGCGAATAAACTTCGAAAGTCCTGTTAAATCGGGGCTTTATTGTAAGCAAAAGAAGGTGACTGTATGTCAAAAAATCAAGATATTTTGAATGAAGAAAAATACATTTAGCCGATGCAACTCGGGTTAAATATTTTGATATAGTTATTGATCACGGTCAAGGCGCAGTAATTACTGACGCAAATGGTCGCGACTATA
>AEMJ01000845.1 GCA_000166735.2 Leuconostoc inhae KCTC 3774
TGGTTACTAATAATTCACCAGCCCCGTACTGCACCATTTTTTTGCCCAACTAATGGTTTCTAGATTGGTGGCTTTCGTGCCACCAGAAACATAAACGCGATTCATTTTCAACTTGTCATCCCATTTAGAATCAATCGCGCCAACAATGGCCTGAGAACCAAAAACTTCGGCTCCTTGCCGAATAATATCAGGATTGGCAACAGCTGCTGAGTTCAAAAACACTTTATCAGCACCAGCTTGAATAATAGCGCGTATACTTGCTAAATCGGTC
>AEMJ01000844.1 GCA_000166735.2 Leuconostoc inhae KCTC 3774
AGTTAGTGAGTATCCAATTAAGGGTCGTGGTGGTAAAGGTATCAAAACAGTTAATATTACTGAAAAAAATGGTACGTTAGCCGGTATGACAATTATTCACGGTGATGAAGATATCATGGTTACTACAACGCAAGGCGTAATGATTCGATTTACTGCCGAATCTGTCAG
>AEMJ01000843.1 GCA_000166735.2 Leuconostoc inhae KCTC 3774
GTCTTTTAATTCGTCATAGAGTGTATAAACATTTTTCTGTAACCCTGACAAAATAGCCGTATCTGTCAAATCAATGTATGACAATAAAAACTGCTCCATAAGTAACTTTGTATATGGACTTTTTTATTGCCTTAACAGTCAACATATCTTCTGTTTCTTCTTGACGAATCTTACCCTCGATATAAAGAGGATCATCCTGTTTATAACTACTGTCATCTGCAATTTTGTTTTTTATTAATGTGAAAGACAATGCTATCAATTC
>AEMJ01000842.1 GCA_000166735.2 Leuconostoc inhae KCTC 3774
CATAGCTATTGGTTTTGACGAACTCAGACAATCAGTTAATCTAAAGGGTAAAAGAGTACTATTGACAGGTTTTGGTGCAGGATTTACTTACGGTAGCATACTGTTTGAATTTTAAAGAATAAGTTAAATGCATTAACAAAACATAAGTTTAAAAAAAGGTAGAATCAGTCATTTTTGTTTGATGAATTCTATCTTTTTATTGGTAAAAATAATAAGCGCACGTTAAATTCCCAATGAGATAGATGAATAGCGTGTATTTCTGTTTGCGTAATATAAATGAAACATTGTTATAAAATTGACAAATTGAAACAACGCTGATGTTATAAAAGGTAGATATACTAGAGAATGTTATTAAGATTTGTATAACAACAGGTCTAAAAATTAATAATCATAATAAAATTTAAACATTTGGAGCTTATATCAATGACAAGTAATTTAAAGAAGACATTATTAGCAACAGCTGCAGGTGTTGCTACCTTAGTTGGTGGACATGCCGTTGCATCTGCTGATACAGTTGAAGTGCAAACGGGTGATACTTTGAGTGGTATTGCTCACGCAAATAATACATCAACAGAAGATCTAGCAAAAGCAAATAATATTACTGACCAAAATTTGATTATAGCAGGTCAAAAGTTGACAGTATCTACACCAGCATCTTCAGCAGTTTCTGCAGATGGCACGACATATACTGTTCAAACTGGTGACACGCTATCAAAGGTGGCACAACAAACTGGTATTAATATTGAAACCTTGTCTAGCATAAATGATTTGTCAAATCACGATTTTGTACTAGCAGGCCAAGTATTAGCATTAAAACAAGCAGTGTCTCAGAATACTGTACCAACAGTTACTGCAACAGAACAACAAGCTATTACACCAGAAACAACGACCGAAAAATTGTCATACATTGCTGCTGCTGATACGAATAAAGATAATTTCATGTCAATGGATGAATACAATACGTATAAAGCTAATGGTGGTAATACTACTACTGTAGCACAAACACCACAAGTACAAGCAACTGCGCCAGCTGCTACAGAACAAGTGACTCAAGTGTCAACAAATACTGCACCACAGGCGGCACCAGCTGCTTCGTCAGATGCTCAAGCATTGGTAAATTCTTTGAACGCAAAGCGTGCATCGTTAGGTTTGGCACCTGTAACATTAAATGCTAGTTTGTCAGCACGTGCACAAGAACGTGCTGAGAATGCTGCAGCTAATGGTGGTATCCCAACGAACCACTTTTCAACTAACGGTGAGGTAGTTGCTAACGGTTTCTCAAGTGGTTCTGTTATTGATGCTTGGTTTAATGAAACAAA
>AEMJ01000841.1 GCA_000166735.2 Leuconostoc inhae KCTC 3774
CCAAATACCTATTCTACCTGAATAGCATCTGTTTGACTAGTACTTTATTTCAGTTTTTACGATATTTATTTCAACGTAATAAAACTAAAAGAGTATTTATTTTAGTCACTTAACACAAAAACGTCAGTCTATGCCTAATGGCGTATCACTGACGTTTTTAGTAATATATTGTTTATTAACTGTGTCACAGTA
>AEMJ01000840.1 GCA_000166735.2 Leuconostoc inhae KCTC 3774
TGACAAAACAGACCAGCGAGAAGTCAAATAATAATGACGACGTTGATCGTAATGCGATTTGTGAATTTGTATGATCTTAACATGAACATAAAATTAGTTTCCTTTTATTTAATAAACATAATTATGGCATTAAACTAATTAAATG
>AEMJ01000839.1 GCA_000166735.2 Leuconostoc inhae KCTC 3774
TTTGCTCATAAGTCAATAATTCGGAATGTTTTTTATCTAGGGCTGAACTGATTAGACAACTTTTATTTTTTGATTGGCAAGACTGATTCTTTCGTTGTTGAACCAATGAATATACTTGGACACATCTAAAATTAGATGTGCAATCGATGGAAACCGGAATTGATAAATCATTTCACGCTTTAACTGGGAGTGAAAACTTTCAATTTTGGCATTATCATATGGATGTCCTAGTTTTGAATACGAATGATCAATTTTATGTCGCTTTAACAAATTTTCAAAGCCAAAACTAGTGAACTGACTGCCCATATCAGTATGTAAATAATTTGGTTTTTTATCAGTTGACAGCGATCTTTGTAGTGTTGTAACTACCAATTTGGTATCCATCGTGGCACTGATTTGATGGGCTAATATCTTACGCGTTTGTAACTCTAAAACTGACGCTAAATAGACCCACTGACCATTACTCAACTTTAAATAAGTGATGTCCATGCGCCAAGCGTTGGCTTCGGGTAAATGCCTGATTAAGTTGGGACGTTGACGATAATCAACAGTTGTCGTTGGTTTGTTAAATCGACGACTCATGACAGAGTATATGCCAGCTTCTCGCATTAAACGACGAACTCGGTTGGTACCATGATGCAAATTCAGATCAGCTAATGCTAATCGCAGACGTGGCGCGCCATAAGCTTTATAGTTATTTTGCCAAATTTCACGCAACAAAGCTTTTAAGATCGTGTCTTCTCGTTGTCGTTGGCTCTCAGTATAGTGAACCCAATCAAAGTAGGTGCTTTTGGGTATTTTGAGTAGGCGAAGCACCATCATGAGTTTAAAATGCTGTTTTAGCAATGATTGGACAATAGGAAAATGGGTCTTACGTGTTACTTGCGATGTTCGCCCAGCAAAACGGCCGCAATTTTTAAAATTTCGTTTTCTTCTTTGAGTCTTGCGACTTCTTTCTGCATTGCATTAAATTGGGCGCGAGTCACTGGCTTACCGGTAACGTCCGTCCCAATGATTTGGGCTTTCTTCACCCAACCCGTGACGGTTTGTACAGCCAAATGGTATTCATTGGCTAGAGAATTAGCAGAACGTCCCTCGTTATACAAGGTGACAATTGATGACTTAAATTCTGTTGAGTATCGCTTAGCTTTCATAATATAAAAAAACTCCTATACTTGATTATCTCGGATTATGCCCTAGAAATAAAGCGGTCCGGATTTTCAGTATACGAGCACCTATT
>AEMJ01000838.1 GCA_000166735.2 Leuconostoc inhae KCTC 3774
TTATTAGCACGCGATCAATGGATTGTACCTTTTTTGAAGACACAAAAATCGGGCTTTTTTGGTCGATATTGCTAAATTTATTAACCATAGTAGCTGCTAGTGCGCTAATGTTTGTTTCCGGCTACTTGATATCACGAGCAGCACAACGCCCTGATAATATCTTGTTGATTTATGTGCCG
>AEMJ01000837.1 GCA_000166735.2 Leuconostoc inhae KCTC 3774
TGTGAATTCAAGCAACGGTTTTTCTATTGCCTTAATATTGTAAAACCAGACATGACAGGGAGAAAATTTATGAAGTTATCAGAAATAAAAGATAAAAAGCCGCTCGTATTCAATTATGCAAACTATGTGACACCACAATTTGTTGCTAATGTTGTCAATGTCATTGGTGGATCACCTATTATGGCACGTGAGTTAGAGG
>AEMJ01000836.1 GCA_000166735.2 Leuconostoc inhae KCTC 3774
GGGTTAACGATGTCCCATTTTCAGCATTAAGAAGACCAGCAATTGTCCCCATCTCAGTTTGCATACCGACAGCCGTGACGATAGCTTTACCATGCCCATTGACAATTGTCGTGCCACGATAGACCATTGTCACACGTTCACCTAAACTCACTTCAGTATCAGAATTAAAGATTGCCTCGGCGTCTTTTTCAACCGGTAAACTTTCCCCAGTTAATGCAGATTCTTCTGCTTGTAACTCAATTGCTTCAATCAAGCGAGCATCTGCAACAATTGCACTGCCATTCTCAATTATCAGTATATCACCTAAAACAATGTCGTCTGCATCAACGAGATTCGCTTCCCCATCGCGTAAAACTTTGACCTGGGTG
>AEMJ01000835.1 GCA_000166735.2 Leuconostoc inhae KCTC 3774
TATTATCCATCGCGGTTTCGTTATATTAATAAGTTAAGTAATCTTATCAATATAACTATCATACTGGGGCAATATTAAATACAAGTTAAATAAAAATATATCATGCAAACACATGAGGCCAAATTGTTTTAAACTAATATCATTATATACTTGCTTTCAGTTTAAAATTTACAATTCGCGCGGGATTCCCCACAACTGTCGCATGGTCAGGCACATCATTTAAGACTACTGCATTGGCACCAACTTTACTATAGCTTGCAATCGTTATTGGACCCAATATTTGTGCATGTGCCCCGATAAAACTGTGATGTTCAATATGTGGGTGTCGCCGGCCATTAGTGATGTTGCGTGCGCCAACAGTCACACCATGTAAAATGGTCACGTCATCTTCAATAATCGCGGTTTCGCCAATAACAACACCAATACCATGATCAATGAAAACACGTTGCCCAATTTGTGCACCAGGGGCAATTACCACACCAGTTCGTTTAGCTGCAAAACGCGCTATGATAGCGCCTAATAAATAGTGCTTGTGCACATGAAGCCAATGTGACAAGCGATGGTACCCTAATGCATGCAATCCAGGATAAGTTAAAATGACCATCATTAAACTATGAGCAGCCGGATCTTGTTTAAGAATAGCCTTAGCAGTTGCAAACATATATCCGCCAATTTAACCTTTTAACTGATCAAAACTTTGTTCAAGATCAGCAATCAAATCATTAATGTCTTCGACACCGACTGACAAGCGAATCAATTCATCTTGAATGCCGTTAGCCAAACGAATATTCCTTGGAATTGCACCGTGTGTCATTTTTGCTGGTACTTCGATCAAACTTTCAAGTGCACCTAAACTCTCTGCTAACGTGATAATTTCTAGATTTTCAACAAACACCTCAGGATTTAAACCAGCCTGTAACTCAAACGAAATCATCGCACCGAAACCATTCATTTGCTTTTTAGCCAATGCGTAATCAGAATTATTAGGATCACCTGGAAAATAAACACGAGCCACTTGCGGATGCGCATCAAGATATTCAAAAATAGTTTGTGCATTACTCTGATGTCGTTGCATACGTAGTGCTAATGTCTTGATACCTCGTTGTAATAACCAACTCTCTTGTGGTGCTAAAATGGCTCCAATAGCATTTTGTAAATAGCCTATTTTTTCGCCCAATGCTACGGCCTTAGTAATCACTAATCCTGCAATCAGATCACTATGTCCACCCAAATATTTTGAAGCACTGTGCACCACAATATCAGCACCCAAAACGATTGGCTTTTGAATGTATGGTGAGGCAAAAGTGTTGTCAACAATGCTTAATAATTGATGTTTTTGGGCAATATTAGAAATTGCTTGTACATCAGTAATGCGTAATAGCGGATTTGTTGGTGTTTCAAAATAAATTGCTTTGGTATTATTTTGAATGGCATTTTCTACAGCGTTCAAATCGCGTGTATCAATGATTGTAAATGTTAATCCTTGTCGCTTAAGTACACTATCAATCAACCGAAATGTACCACCATATACGTCGTTACCGACAATAATATGATCACCTGAGGAAAACAGAGTAAAAATTGTGCTTATCGCTGCTGACCCAGATGCAAAAGCAAAGCCGGCCACACCACTTTCAAGATCAGCAATTAATTTCTCTACTGCCTCTCGTGTGGGATTTCCCGAACGTGAATACTCATATTTTGATTCACCAATTTTATTTTGTTTAAACGTAGATGCCATGTGAATCGGCACGGATACGTCACCAGTTGTTTGATCAAAGCTAATCCCGCCATGGATCAATTGTGTATTAAATTTCATTTTATCTCCCTCATTTTTCATAAATTTTATCACTCATATAGCGTTCACTACTATCTGAAAAAATAGTAACAATCGTACTCTGAGCTGGTAATGTTTCAGCCAATTTCAAGCTAGCAGCTAAAGCAGCCCCACTTGAACTACCAATAAATAATCCCAAATGTGCCGCGACATCACGGACTTGTTGGAAAGCATCTGCATCACTAACTGTTAGTGTCTGATCAATACGGACATTTTTGAAAAATGGCGGAATGAATTCAACACCAATACCTTCTGTGCGATGTGCATGGGCAGGGCCACCGTTTAAAATCGATCCTTCTGGTTCAACAACAACATTTTGTATGGTGCTATCATATTCATTGAGGTATTGCGCAACACCGGAAAAGGCGCCACCACTGCCAGCACCGGCAACAAATGCTGTAATCTTTTCACCATTTAAATCGACAATTAATTCTGGTGCTAATGTTTGATAATATGTTTTTGGGTTAGCCGGATTGGCAAATTGCATTGGTATATAACTATTATCAATATCTGTGGCTAAGGTTTTGGCCTTTTCAATTGCACCTTTAATACCTGCACTCGAAGGTGTATTCACAATTTCAGCTCCCAATGCCTGCATCAACTGTTGCTTTTCGTAGCTAAATTTTTCAGGGACGACCAAAATTGTACGCAAATGATGTTGTTGTGCAGCCAAAGCCAAACCAATTCCTGTATTCCCCGCTGTTGGTTCAATAATCACAGTATCTTGGTTAATGACTTGACGTGCAATGCCATCGCTAATCAAAAATTGACCTAAACGATCCTTGATACTGCCACCTGGATTAAACATCTCTAACTTTGCGAAAATGCGGCTATGATTTGGAATATCGAGTTGTAAATCAATTAATGGCGTTTGACCAATTAATTCGGATATATTCTTAATTAACATACTATTTTCCTTTTATCTTTCTGAAAAATGTAGACAAAAAGGCGTGAAAATTCGACTGAATTTCCACGCCTTCTATCATTGGACTACCTTGATAGCAATTTGTCCATTTTGGTCATAACTCACCCAAAAAGTTCATGCTTAACAAGCAGTACAACATCGAAAACGTGTTGTACTGCAGCAATTAAGATGAAATGTCGTATATTTGGGTGCCATAACAAACTCCTGCTGATTAATTAGCTTTAATATACGTTATATTTTTCAACATGTCAACTATAAACAATTTATACGACATTGTGATTACTTCATAACTTAGCAAATAGTATTAATTTATTATAAAAATAAAAATTTGTTTGACAATTCACATACAAACGTTTAAACTTACTATTTGTAATAAAAAACATATTACGTATTATTGTTTAGTTTGAAAGGGAGAGATTATGTTTACATTACAAAAACCACAAGCTGGTTTGAAAGAAATTATTGTCAAGAGTATTTGGTTTGGCTTCATAGCTGGTATGATTTCAGGTATGGTTAAGATTGGTTGGGAGGCACTGTTACCTCCTCGTACCATTGCTCGTAATATGACTAATCCACCACAACATATGGCAGAACAGCTTGGCTTTTCAGATAAGCTTGTGCATTCGTTTGTATACTATTCACAGGATCAAAAAGTATTCTGGTTTACATTGATTCTTCATTTTTCATTTGCCATTGCATTCTCAATATTATATGTATTTATTTCACAATATTGGTCAAAAATTAGTTTGTGGCAAGGTGCTGCTTATGGTATTGTCCTTTGGATTGTTTGGCATGTTATCTTGATGCCCGCGTTTGGTACAGTGCCTGCACCTTGGAATCAACCTTTTTCAGAACATTTCTCAGAATTCTTTGGACATATTGTATGGGCTTGGGCAATTGCTGCTACTGTCTATTATTTGATTGCTAAAGATAAAAATGGTCATTTAACAAATGTATAGTACAAAAAAGAATCCTTTGCAGGGATTTTTTTTGTACGATAAAATTGCTATTAATTCACTATTATTCCTCATCATAAAAAATAGCCTACTCTGTATCAATGGCTACCGGAATAATCCTGCAACACACTGTTTTAAGTGTTATCAAATATTGTACACGCTCTCGGCCGCACACAACATTTTCTAATACTATTAAGAGTAAACTATTTTGGATTGAGCAAAACTTAATTCACTCGCCAGTGAAGATGGCTTAAACAAGCTTAAATATTTTTAGCGTTTCGCCTAATCTACACCTATATTGTATCCTATTTCTTTTATCATTGCAAACGCTTACATCACCAAGCGATATCACTTATAATTGTTCCCCATTTGTTTTAATGACTTGCTTATACCACTCAAATGAATCTTTTTTAATCCTTTTGAGAGTGCCTTCACCATTATCATCTTGATCCACATAGATAAACCCATAACGCTTAGACATTTCTGATGTTGAAAAACTAATCAAATCAATTGGTCCCCACATTGTATATCCTAGAAGATCAACACCATCTTTAATTGATTCCTTCATTTGTTCAATATGCTGCCGTAAATAATCAATGCGATATTGATCGTGTACTTGACCATTTTCTAACTTGTCAAGAGCACCTAAACCATTTTCGACAATAAATAGTGGCTTACGGTAACGATCCCACATCGTATTCAAACTAATACGTAAACCAACAGGATCAATTTGCCATCCCCAATCCGATTCCTTTAAATAAGGATTACGCCCGCCAACAGCCATGTTTCCGGCGCCATCTCCAACTTGATCGTGCGCAGTCACGTTGGTCATATAATAACTAAAACTGATAAAATCAACTGGATTTGCAAGTAAAATAGCTTGATCATTTTCTGCCATTTGAATAACAATATCATTTTCATAAAAGAATCGGTTCATATATTCAGGATACTCGCCACGTGCTTGCACATCGGTAAAGAATAAATTCTTTTCATCTACCAATTGTGCCGCACGAACATCTTTCGGGTTGGGTGTTGCCGGATACGTCTGCATACGGGCTAACATCGATCCTATCTTAGCTGTTGAATCAATTTCATGCAATTGTTTGGTCGCAATTGCACTGGCTACAAACTGATGATGTAGCGCTTGATAACGAATTTGTAATTGTTCCTTTTTAGAAAGTCCTTTATCAATGGCACCAGTTTCATGAAATCCCCATGTACCCGTGTTAATTTCATTAAAAGTTAGCCAATATGGCACTTGCTTTTTGTAGCGATTAAACACCGTTTCCGTGAAGCGATTGAATGCAGTAATCGTTTCACGACCAGCCCAACCATTATATTTTTGCGTCAGTGCAATTGGCATTTCATAATGAGACAGGGTTACTAATGGTTTGATATCATATTTTGCTAATTCTGCCAAAACATGATCATAAAATACTAACCCTGCTTCGTTAGGCACTTGATCTTCACCCTTTGGAAAAATTCTTGCCCAAGCAATGGAAAATCGATAAACCTTAAATCCCATTTCAGCAAAAAGTGCAATATCTTCTTTATAATGGTGATAAAAATCAATGCCTCGGCGTTTAGGATAGCGTTCAACTGTCGTGTCAGCCAAAGCAACTTGTAAGGTTTCTTGTGTGACATCGCTCATAGACATTTGTCGCCGATCATCAGCTTTTTGGACAACTTCAGCTGTACTCATCCCTTTACCGTCAATGTTCCAAGCCCCTTCAACTTGATTTGCTGCCGTGGCACCGCCCCACAAAAATCCTTTGGGAAACGTCTTTGGATATGTTTTTTTATACATGTTGTACTTCTCCTTTATATACTGGTACATTTTCTTCCTGCCGACTTGTCAGTGTTAAAATCTGTTCATCTGCCGTTGCTAGTGTGTTTTCGGTTACAACGACATTATAATTGGGCGTGTTCGTAATAATTAACATCACCGTTGTATCAAATCCTGCCTCACTAATTGCTTCACGATCAAATTCTACGAGTGAATCACCAACTGAAACTTTTTGATTTTGTTGAACCAATGTTTTGAAAAACTGACCGTTTAATTCAACTGTGTCGATACCAATATGGATCAACACCTCAGCACCAAGTTGTGAAATAATCCCAATTGCATGCCCAGTTGGATATACTGCACTCACTGTCCCTGCAACTGGTGACTTAATCGTGTTGTCATTGGGCACAATGGCAACACCTTGTCCCATAGCTTCAGAGGCAAACACCTCATCCTTAACATTTTTCAATGGAATAATTGTACCAGTTACTGGTGTAATGAGTTGTTGTACGCCATCTTTTTGAACTGGCTCAGCAGTAGTTGTATTGTTATTTTCCAACTTGCTAAAGCCAAAAAGATATGTCAGTACTGTCCCAAGAACAAAGGCAACTACTAACCCAATAATAACGCTTATGAAACCTTTACCCAAATACGTTGGCAAAGCCAAAAGGCTAGGTAAAGTAAATGAACTGGCATGTGCTTGACCACCACCAGCGATAGCGCCACCAATAGCACCGGCAATTGAAGCAAGAATAAATGGTCGTTTGAGTTTCAAAGTCACACCGTAAATGGTGGGTTCCGTAATTCCTAACAAGGCCGTTGCGACCGAAGATCCGGCTAATGATTTCATTTTCGTATCTTTTGACTTCAAAAATACACCTAATGCTGCGCCAGCTTGCGAAATAACTGCGACACTTAAAATTGGCAAAAGTGGATCGTATCCTAAGCGACTGATATTATTCATCATAACTGGTACAAACGTCCAGTGAACACCAAATATAACAAACACTTGCCAGAATGCGCCTAGTAATGCACCAGCAAGGGCGGGTGCAAAATTATAAATGGCTGATACACCAGAGGATAGAATTGCACCAATACTTGCGCCAAGCGGTCCGACAACAATGAGTGTCAATGGTGCCATTATGATCAATAAGAATAATGGTGTGAAAATATTTCGAATAGACTCAGGAAATATTTTATCTAGTATTGGTTCAATAACAGACATAACCCACACTGCCAATAATATTGGCACAACACTTGATGTGTACGTTGTAGGCACTACTGGTATGTTAAAGAAATTCATTGTTTGTGAGCTAGCAGTAATGGCAACCAAAGTCGGATAAACCAATGTGGTAGCCAATGCTACTGCAACGAATTGATTGACTTTTAATTTTTTAGCTGCCGTAAAGGCTAATAATATTGGTAGGAAATAGAAGAAACCGTCGCCCGCCGCATACCAAATTTGATAAGCACCACTTTTTGTTGTTAACCAACCTAGTGCGACAAATAATGCCAAAAGGCCTTTCAAAATACCAGCTCCAGCCATGGCACCCAAGAAAGGTGTAAAAACGCTAGATATAAAGCTAATGAAACGATTTAACAGATTATCTTTCGTTTCAATTTTTTTATCATCATTCTGACTATCCGTGTTTTCTAAATCAGCCATTTCTGCCAAAGGATCGAATACTTTGGCAACAGCATTACCAATGACGACTTGATATTGACCTGCAGACTTCACAACCGTGACGACACCATCTAAATTTTCAATTTTTTGTGTGTCAGCTAATTTTTCGTTCTTCAACTTAAACCGTAAACGTGTTGCACAGTGCCAGGCTGTGTCAATATTATCTTTGCCACCAACATCATTTAAGATATTTTCAGCCAATGCTTTATAATCCATCTTATCTCCTTCTCTGAATAAGAAAACCCAAGTTCATGATAGCAGACGCTAAAAAGCGCTTGTTATCATAAACTTGGGTTTTGCCTAATTAAATAGTTACAATCCCGTCAACTTTGTTGACTCATTTCATTTATAATTCTTTGAATATGAATAGTGACATAAACTTGTTCGTTCAAAGAAATATTTTTATTTAGCGTACTTTTGACAAACTGGGTTATTTTTTGCGTACAATTAAATGCTTGCGGATATTTTTTAAACACATGTGCATATAAGACATCATCCGTCTCTTCTGACATGTTCACTTTTTTACTACCCGTAATACGCTCAACAAAGAATCGTAAATGTACAAGAAATCGCTGATAACTCATTGAATTTTCATCAAGGTGCGTTTGCAACTGATACTGTACAATCGTGATAATGTCACTTAGCAATTTTGTCATTTGCGCACCTTTATCTGTATGATACTGCGAAGATGTACGATTTTCGACAAATTTTAGTGCAATAAATCCCGCTTCATCATCTGCTAATTGTACACCAAACAATTTATCAATCATCTGCAGTGCCTCTTGACCAACTGCATATTCTGTTGGATAAAAATGCTGAATTTCCCATAATAGTTCATTACGGATAACGATTTTATCCCTGGTTCTCTGAACAGCAAAATGAATATGATCCGTAATGGCAATTAATAAGTAAGCATTAAATTTTGTATTCAGTTTTTTTCAGCCACTTTTATAATTTGAGATGCAATTTCAAAATATTTCGGCGAAATATCGTTAATCAATTCATCGAATAAAGTTAACCAACGATCCTCTGTCGGCGTATACATTTTGTCAACCGCTGATTCATCTATAACCTGCCCAACTTTTTTCTGAAAACCTATCCCTTTGCCAATTAAAACAACTTCATGACCGTTATTGTCTGCCAGCAGAACGTTATTATTAAATGTTTTTTTACATGCATCGCCTCCTGAACCTCCCGATTTTTAGATACCGTTATAAAACAAAAACCCGACAAAAATTGTACAAAGCCGCAAAAGCTTGTAACAAATTATTGTCAGGTTTTGCCCGTTCGCACGGTAACAATCCTTTATGAGTTTAGTATACAACAAAATGTAAGCGGTTTCAACTACATCATGATAATTATTAATTTACATTTATATTTATCATCATTTTTTGTATAATGGATTTAACAATATGCTATTTGGAGGCACTAATCATGTTATTCAAGGATAAGGTAGACACTTTTGTGCCTGCCACAATACCAGCGTTTGCAAATAAACTATTTCTTGATGTTGCCTACACTTCTCAACCACAATTACGCCTAGATATATACTTACCAGCAGGGAAAGGGCCTTTCCCAATTATTTTAGATATATACGGTGGTGGTTTGTTGCGCGGTAAAAAATCCTCCTTTAAGTTAAATTCAAGCCTACGCTTTTTAGCAAATGGTTTTGCTGTTATAAGTGTTGACTATTGCCTTAACACACAATTCAAGAGCCAATTCCCAAATCAAGTCAGTGATATTCGATCAGCTTTAGAGTATTTATCAATAAATTCAGCAAAATACCAGCTCGATATGTCTCATGTCACACTCATCGGGGAATCCAGTGGCGCGCAATTAGCAGTCTTAGCAGCAGCAACTTTTTCCGCACAATATACATTAGGTAGGCCCTCCAAAGCAACGATCAACCACAAATTTCCCAAAGTAAATCGTGTCATCGCTATGTATGGTCCATATCAAGTTGATCAATTCCAGACCCAGTTTGAAGCACTAGGTATCAAACCGCAATTTTCTGAAACAGGTACCGCACAATCGTTTGAAGGGATTATGTTACATGATCATGCACCAAGATGCGTTCCTAATTTAGTCACACAGTCTAACCCAGCAACTTATTTTACAAAAAATATGCCACCATTGATGCTTATTGCCGGAAAAAAGATCCCGTAGTTCCTTATCTTCAAAGTGTACAACTGGCGGCAACTTATCGAACCATTGTTGGCAATCATATTAAAACACAGTGGTTGCCTTATGGTGTTCATGGACCAAAAGATTATAATAACGATGCGATACACATTCAAAAATTAACATTTATCAATCAAAATTAAAAAATCGTAGGATACCTTGCCCAAAACTTATGAGTCATTGCGTTCTACGATTTTTTAATTTTAGATCATATCTAATATTGTTTTTAAAACACCCGCATGATTATTATCAGCACTGACAGGATTAAATGGCCCAGTAATACTAGCATCTGGCATAATAAATGGCTGACCCACAGCCATTAACATTTCTAAATCATTTTCACCATCACCAAAAGCCGCAATATTAGCCATGCTAATTCCTAAATTATCAGCTAACATTTTTAATCCAATTGCTTTATTAACACCTGCTGCTACAATGTCAATTGCCCCTGTACCAGTTTCTGTAATGTGAACAGAATCACCAAGAGCTTGCCGCGCAACATCATAAAATTGTGTTTCATCAAAATTTTGCCAGTTCATCGTGACTTTTAAAATTGGCGCTTTAATTTCTGATACATCATCAAATATGATCACTTTTTTAAAATATCGACGGTGTGTTTGTAACGTTATATGAGCATACTCACTCGGTATATATGCTGTGTCATCTGTTGAATAAACTAATCCACGACTGGGTTTAACAGGAAAATCAATTAATAGTTGTTGTACACGCAGTAATATTGGCAAAGCCATTGTGCGTTCATAAATCAATTGCCCATCAGCATTAGTAACCCGTGCGCCATTATTAGTCACATAGGCCATGCCTTCATCTAAAAAATCTGCTAACAATACATTAATTCGTTCTTGATGAACACCCGTTGCAATAGCCAACTGGATATTTTTATTTTTAAGTTTATCTAACACAACACGAAATAGCGCTTTATCAAAGGATTTATCATCTGATAAAAACGTGCCATCTAAGTCCGTTGCAATAAGCTGAATGTTTGCCATTAATTTTTCAGTATGCCTTCATTTATTTGTTATTCTGAATTAATACAGTAAACTTGAATCTCATTATAGTTTACCATGAGAACTAACAACTATGTTTGTTCTAAAATGCGCTTTGCTATCCAAGCCCCTTCACGTAGAATAACTGTGTTAACTCCAGGTCTTGGAATAACTGTTCCAAACCACTTCAAACCCTCTAATGGTATGCCGTAGACATATAAATGAGGAATAATCACGCCGGATGCGTCAATTACTTCAAAAGTTTTCGGATCGACATTAATTGCCCCTAATTTGTAAGTTGATCCATCATCTCGTGTGCGCAAAGGTTGCACAAACATGCCACTATTCTTTAAATTCGTAACGAGTGGGTTTCTAGATATGGCCATATCTGTTGACCCTAACCGCGCTTCAATCAGTGCATTTCCCTGAAACCTTTGTCCCCGAATATCATGTGCCTCAAATTTACCGGCTACTGTTGTCACCTTAATATTTGCAGCAGTCACTTCAAAAATACCGGCCTTAATGAGCGCTTTTAATTGTTCTACTCGTTCTAAAGGCGGCCCAACTGACACAAGTATATCTAACGGCTTAAAACGTGTCATAAATTTTTCATAATCGTCTGCTGAAAAATAATTCTGTGCAATCACATCACGTACCAAATCACGAATATCTCGCATAATATCAAATGTACCTGCATATGGTGCGTTCTTGTTACCTAATCTGGCATCCTTAATGTCTGCTAATAAATAGTCTAAGAACCATGCTGCATAATCCACCTTCTCAGGCAAATCACGCGCCGGATTGCGTATCAATTCAATATCAAATTCTGGTACATGCGTCAAACCAAATTGTTTCGCTGTCTCGTTTAAATGCTTCCCTGTTAATAAAGCTTTTTTAAAATCTTCAATTTGCTTGTGTGTTAACTGAGTATCCTTTGAGTCAAGCCGATTTAGCCAGTATTTATATGTTAATTCTTTGACAATCAAGTTTTCAAAACTGTTATAGGAAATGTGCCCATTCCCTGCATACCGCAAGGCGTTTAAGGCCGACAATGTGAAGAATACTGGTTGATAAAGTTCACCTGATAGTTTTTCGTTCACGCCTCGCGCATGTAATGGAAAGCCACCACGTGAACCAGCTATCACATGTGGTTCATGACCTGACGGTTCATAAACTAATTCTCCTGTACCATCTCGCGTGAACTTACCGCCTTTTCCAAGAGATAATGCTGCAACGTAATCAAAAAAGCTCAATCCCAAACCGCGCATAATTACAGTATCATTTTCATGAAAATCAGACAAATCAGCTTCAGATGGATGAGTAGGTGTAACATACTTCAAATGGTGTTGTGCCGCAAATGCTTTAAACGCCGTTTCTTCTTCAGTCAGATGATCATCAGAATGACCAAGCGCCATGACAACATGATCAGCTAATATTTGAGCTCCATCAGCTAATTCTAATTGAAACATTGTGCCAATTTTAACGACATTAATCACACTTTGCTTAGTGAAATTAAGTGTTTGATTTGGCCGTACACGACGTGTCAACCACTCAAAAAACCACGCTGCATAAACACCCATCATCCCACGCGATGAAAAATCATCCGGTTTGGTTAATCGTGATGCTTCAATTGAATAATGTTCAGTAAACTCGGAATGACTGGCTAAAAACGCTGACGCCTCTTGCTTTAACCATTGGATCATCGTTGGTCCAGGATAAGGTGTGCCACCATTTTCAATCGACTCATCATTGAATAATGTAATTTGATCAATGACTGTATTCATTAGAAATTGTTCGTTTTGCGAGATGGCTGGATCCCACACCCGGCCACCGATAGCGTATGGATCATAGATTTGAACGTCAATTTGTGTATCGTCGTCCGCTAAATTAATTAGACGTTCAGCAACAGCAAGTCCCCGCGGACCAGCACCAATAATTGCAACTTGCATATATTTTTTCTCCAAAGCGCGCACCAAAAAACGCCTCTATTCTATCTTTAAACTAGTATTCATTATAAGGGTTTTCAACGACATTTTCAAAAACTTAATGTATTATATTTAAAACAACTGCCGCATAGATTTTAAATATTTTCTAGCACAAGGTAATAAAACGCCGTTATTTAATTGAACAGTATTCGTGTGGGCATCAAAAGCTACAACTTTAGATTTATTGACCACATATGCCGCATGAATTTGCATGAAATTTTGATGCAGCTTTGGTAGTGATTTAACCGTCGTTCGAACCTGTATATTTTTTTGTTCACAACAAACCGTCAATCGATGACTTTGTGACTGACTAGAGGTCATATAAATAATATCATTTAAATTAATACTTTCAGATTTTTTACCATTTGGTAGTGTTATGAATTCTGATTGCGTCCCACTTTGCTGTCGTATTTGCTGTTCTGCTTCTGTCACAGCAGATAGTAATCGCTTAGTGAATAAAGTTTCAGATTGCACTTTATCAATGAAGTCTATCATACTAATATGATATTTAAGCCCCTGCTCGAGCATTTCCGAGTGTGTTGTGACAATAATTATCTGCGACATTGTATCAAATTGTCTAATCATTTTTGCCACATTTAGCCCAACATTGTCAACCGTACGAATTTCTAGATCTAACAAAATAACTTTAGCTAATTTATCTGCTTTTAATGCCTCTAACAATGAAGTTGGTTGATCAAATACTTGGCAATTTTCGATGATCTGTTGAATGCGTCGTTGTTGTACCAAGTTATCTTCTAATAAATAGTAATTCATTAGCTCACCGTAAACATCATTTTTTGAATAAAGTGATGCTGTTCAGCAATCGTTGTCAACTCGATATTGTCATGTTGATTAATGTACTGCTGAACAAAATATAAGCCAAAACCACTGTGATTTTTTTAGATGAATAACCAAATTGCGCTGTTTTTGTTAGATCTGTACATTGCGTGCAACTATTGACAATCACTATTTCTTTACAATTCATTAGTAACATCGTTACGGTTTTTTAACTGTTTTTTCTGCTGATTCAATGGCATTATCTAGTAAAATGCCAATAACACGGTAAAAACTAACATCATTTTCAATTGCTATGACATCAAAAAATTCGTTAATTTCAACGTTAAATGAAACTGATTTCTCAAAAGCAATTTGATGTTTAACTAAGATAAGACTTTTTAAATTCAGATCTGCTATGTACTTTAAATTTAATATTTTCGGATCGGGCAATGTATCATTACTTTTTTAATGACTGAATAATATGTACTTCTGATATCACTCATATTTTCGGACTGAATACCATACTCAAGACTTGCTAATATATTTTTATAATCATGTTTAAAAAATCGAAATTCCGAATATTTCGTTTCAAGTTGCTGTGTATAATTTTGACTGGCCGCCATTTCGGCATCATGTTGATTAATTTTATCTAATAATAATTCATGTTGATTACTAATTACTGGCACAAAAATTATCGCCAATATAATACTTAATAAGAAAAAATCCCACCAAATTGAACCTGTAAATTGTTCTACAGCAAAAAAATAGGCTAAAAAATCATTCATAATTCTCAAAAATAGACTGCTCATCAAAAGTACTTGTAGTTGGACAACATGTTTTTTTAAGAAATTTTCAGTTAACCATTCATATTTCAATTGCCTAAATACCAACGCAAAAATCACCGCCAGAATATTAGCTAAAAAATCTAAACTAGCTTGAACAAAAACTGGTACACTTACCAAAGATGTCATCGTCATTTCAAAATTTACAACCCAATAAGCTAACAATGAACTGACAGATGCGTAGAGTAGCAAAATACATTTACTACGAATGATATTTTGTCGCCAACCAATGTAAAATAGCAAGATTATGGATACTGTTGAAGCCAAACTGGCACGCAATAAAGGTGATTCAAAACCATTGCCAATCATATTAATCACGTACAACATAATACTAGTTATCACGACAGTTCTTTTTGAAAAATGATGATGGCCTAATAAGGTACTGAACCAAATGAGCATCACAATACTTTCAAATATCGGCCACGTTATAACGTTAAAAATATTTAAAAATCGAAACACGATTACCCCCCATTGTTATTTACGAAAAAATTCGTTCTAATCCAATCGACTAGGGCGAATTTTTTAGCGTAACGTTTAACATATTTAATAATACTAAAGTAAAGAAGGCATTAAAGCAACTATTAAACCATATAATTACGTGATTATTTATAAACTTTTATGAAACATATTCCACCCATTATATTAAAAAATAAGGTAAACTATAACAAATATAACTCTGTGAGGGAAGTACATGTCACACCTACAAAAAAAACAGCAACAGAAAACTTAAACAATGCGTTATATGCTGGGCGTTTTGGTATTGAAATTGAAGAACACCGTGTTCAGACGAGTAGCAAAACATTATCTCGTCATCCCCATCCCCGCACTCTTGGCGATAGGCGTATTCAACCATACTTTCAAACCGATTTTTCTGAAAGTTTAGAAGAAGTTGTCACCGCGCCGAAATCGTCTTCGTCTAAAGCACTTGCTCACTTACATGAGTTACAGCTCATGCTTAATGAGGAATTAGCTGATGACGAAATAATATGGCCATTATCAATGCCTCCGCATTTAACTACCGACGATATTCATTTTTTAAACACGCATTTTGATCGTCCTTGGTATCAAGAATATCGAGATCAGCTACTAGATCGCTATGGTAGTTTCCAACATATTATGGCCGGGGTCCATGTTAATTTCTCACCTGCTGATGATGTGATGGCTTGGTATCGTCAACGCAATAATATCACTTCTCACTCATTTGCTAAAAATCAGCTTTTATTCCAAATAGCACAACAAGTGGTTGGTTATCGCTGGATACTGACTTATTTATTTGGTGCGTCGCCAGTTAGTGAAAACCCTGCCGATAATGTACCAACTAGTCGTCATGCCCTTCAACCTGTACGTTCTTGGCGCGCAAGTGACTTTGGTTTTGCTAACCGCCCGGAAATAGCAGTTGATTACACTGATTTTCAAACACATGTTCATCAAATCCAGCAACATATTGCTAATGGCGATTTTTACGACAAAAGTGAATTTTATGGCGCCGTGCGTTTGAAAGCACCTGGGAATATGAATGATCTTATGATCAATGGTGCAGAATATATGGAATTTAGGATGTTTGACATTGACCCCTTCACACAAAATGGTATCTCTCAAAATGCGCTAAGCTTCTTACATCTACTCATTATAGATGCCATTATTAATCCAGCAACATGGGGGAAAAGCACACTAGACAACGCACGCACACGTAATCACGTGGTAGCATTACAACATCCAACTGAGCAACTATCAGACACTGCAATCGCATACGCGAATGATTTATTTTTACGATTAGAGAGAATTGTACAATCTGCACCTATTTCACAAAAAATGAATTCCAATCAGCGCTCTCCTTTGCACGTTCTGCTGTACGGCAACCAAAACTAACCATTGGTGCACAACTAAGTGAAAGCATTAAAAACGAATCGCTAATGATTTTTGGATTACAACAGGGCGCTAAAATTTCAGCACAGCGTCGTCAAAGTACTTGGTCGCAAAATTTACCAGACATCCCAAAACAACTACAACAATCTTATGTTCAAGCCCACAAACTCGGTTTTCAAACCCTAATGAACCCCACTGAAAATACGCTAAAAATTACATATAATGGGCAAGTCCGAACTTTAACTAGTGATCAAGATTTGACCCAATATATTTAAGCACAAAACAAAAAACGAGACAATAGGTCTCGTTTTTATATGCACTGTTATGTCGTTCATAAACTTTAAACGACTGTTGCTTGATTGATATCTAACCAAGTTTCATAGGCACCAATTTTCACTTTCATACCGTTAGATGCCTTGTCAATCGCTAGTACACGATATGTCCCATTTACTTTAAAATAGTCTCCCACCGATAGTACTTGATTGCCTGCTTTGATGCCATTAGCATTTGTTTCATCCAATGGTACGGCATCAATCAAATTCAACGTGGTCGGTTTACCCCCTGATAGTTTATCACTCGCAACACTATTTTTAGCTACATTCACAACGTTTACTTGGTAAACCCCAGAAAATCGAACATTACTCCCAATAGCAATCCTTTTGTTTGGTGATGCTTGCTTTGGTGTGGTATTAGCAGTAGTTGCTTTGGTACCTACATCCTTAAAATGAATAAAGCCGGAAACATCACGCGTATTAACAGTACGTCGATAATAATTATGATTATAGTTGTAATTATATTCTTCAATTACGACGTTATCACCTGATACTTCAGCAACCCAAGCCACATGACCTGCACCAAACCATGCCACACTTCCGACACTTGGTGTATTATCAACACGGTAACCTCTTGACTTTGCCTGTGAACCCCACTGCCAAGCAGAGCCAAACCCAACTGGTAATTCAAAATGGTTTTGTGCATGCAACCGCCATGCCACAAAAGAAACACATTCACGATTGTACATTGTCCAATTATCAACCATGGAATCTGGAGCTGATTTTTTCAAGGTTATCGGATAATCATCTCCTAATACCGCTGCACTAGCGGTATTAACTGTCAATCCGCCAACAATTCCTAATGTTAGTAATCCTGTTACTATTTTTTCATTTTTCCTACCCTTTTCTTGTGATATCACATCATACGTTAGGGTAATTAAAAAGCTTAAGTGCCTATACTAATGACTAGTGTGATAACAGCAAGTAATAGCCACCACCATTGTGATTTATAAAATGGATATCATTAATTCATTTTATAGCATATGAAAAAGGCATAATCCTTTGAGAAAGGTTATGCCTTTTAACTGTAAGTACAGAGCACAAAATCAGGGGGAGATTTTGTAACAACTATATTATAAATTAACATTTCGAGTTATTTTATCAGATTTTCTTTTTTAAAAAATATTATATGAGAATTCTCTGCTGAATGGCACTTTTTTGGAATTGATTGAACGATACAAAAGGCAAATCTAGATCACACACACTATCACATTGAAGTCTGTTTCTCACATATCTGGTGAAAATACCAAACGATTCCCACTTTTTTGGTGCCATATACTTTCAACTTGTGATAGTGGAACCACTTGCACATTAAATACAAATGGCCTGTTCTTTTCTGCTTTTAAAATTTCTTCAAACGACTGAAGAATTGCATGCACACCAACCGACCCTTGTCCGGAACCTATCAATTGTAGCCTAACAGCACGAAAAGCGGCACCAATAATAGGTGCTGTTTGGCCCGCAGAGCTACCAATTTCAATCCATTTAAGATCTTGTTCATCATGCAAACGATTTGGGATAATTGCTTGCATCGCATTTGCTGTCACATCACCCCATAAGTAATCTAAAATAATATCAACATCTTTCCCTGCCTGTGCAAGTTCTTTTTGGTATGCCTTAACATCAGCGCCCAAGACAATTGTTTGCGTTGCACCTAGATGTCGCAATTCAGTTAGTTGCTTTGAATTACGACCAACTGCAATGATACTTGAAGCACCTAAGCGTTTAGCAATTTGTACTGCCATGGATCCAGCACTACCTGTAGCACCTAATATCAGTACTTTTTGACCTTCTTTAAAATCTGCACGATATTTCAATGCCACCCAAGATGATAACGCTGGATTCATCATACCTGCAATTTTTTCATCTTTTAAGTCATTTGGCATAGCTACCCAGTGGCCTTTTTCAACCACTACTTGCTCCGCAAAACTCCCATTGCTCACAAAAAATACTTTGTTGCCATTAGGCAATAAACCTACACCATCGACACCTGGTACCATAGGTAATTTGCCTGTTGATGCATAATGTGAACCATTAGCATCACTTCGTGCACGATTGGACAACGCCGATGCTGTCACATGGATTAATGCCTCATCTACTTTTGGCAGTGGATTAGGATAGTTATTTTCATATTGTGGTGCTAAACCGAAATCTCTTACAACAGCTGCTTTCATTATATTACTCCTTTAGTTGTTTTTTGTTTACTCGTAATGTAAAATCAGTATAAGTCCTTAAAGTTAAAAAGTCAATATTTATTACAGGTAATTAAAAATGGAAAAATACAAGCAAATTGAACAACTAAAGCAACAACTTAGAAAAACACGTGAAAACGGTGATTTCGAACGCGAATGGTTTATTAAACATGCTCCTTCGCAAACAACACGGCAATTTATTCAAAACCAAAAACATGTCACACATTCAGAGCTACAAATTTTAAGCGAATTAACATACAATGATACAGCGACACCGTTTAAAAAATTACAAAGTATGTCACCGCTATCGCAAGGTATGCTTTCACGTTATGTTAACCGTTTAACGGCACAAACATTGATTGAAAAATACCATCCAATTGATAACAAAAAGAAATTTTCTTGCGTCTCACTAAAATTGGTTATGAACTAGGTATGTTGCACCTTACATTACATCAAACAATTAGAATACAGGAAGAGCGTATTTTAAGTGACTACAGCGATGACGACGTTACTAATCTCGTACAACTAGCCACTAAACTACTTGACGCACGCAAAACACTTTAAATCAATCCTAAAACTGAGTCATTTTTGTCCTACTATTAGGCCAAAAATACACAATTACTGGCAAAGTATCCTGTAATGGCGTTGATAAAAACAGTCAGAAAAAACACAATAGTCCTTCAAAGGTTTATTTTCCACCCTTGACTATTGTGTTTTCTGCTGCCTTAGTTTATCCACGCCATAATCATTACATCATACTGCCAAAATATCAAACGTACCGATAATCAGCCGGTGTCATACACATTGGTTATACTTTTGTAAGGTCAAATCTAACTCATCTGTCATTTCAAATAATGATATCGACCCGTTATCAGGATTTTCATGATAACGGTTTTCGGTTCGCGATGCTAGTTTTCGAATCAATGCACCATGTGTGACAACTAAAATGTTATCCCCATCATTAGAATTATCCCAAATATCTGCTAATCCTTTCCTGACGCGACGCCAAAAAGCAGTTGCATCTTCAGCATCATGTGTCGGATCAGATTTTTTGACTTGGTTCATCATGTCATCTTCGTTAACGACTAACGCAAGCTCACTATCATTTTCAGCAGATACCGATATACATAACAAACCTGCCAATTGATTTAATCTATCCCCTTCGAAAGAACCGAAAAACGCTTCACGAAATTGCGCTGAATAGGTTATGGGCAGCGATTTTTGTTGCTTATTTTCTAATAAAATCAATCGCGTTGTTGCTTTTGTACGACCTAGGTCGCTCGAATAAACACGATCTAACTGCACATTGTCAGCAATCCACTGGCCAGTATGTGTTGCTTCTAACTCTCCTTTTTCTGTTAGTAATGAATCTGACCAACCTTGGATCTTGCGACAAGTATTAAAATATGTTTCACCATGTCGAATAAAAAACAAATTAATTTTTTCATTATGGTTACTCTACACCATCTCTCAACTGCTTAGCCTTCTCAAAATCATCTGTAAATAGACCACCTAGTTGTTGTTTGAATGCCTTATTCATATCATTTTCAGAATTAACCGTCCAAATACGTTGCAGAATAGGTGCTTCTGATACAGCCTTACGATCCAAATGTAGGGCTTTTAGATGATTATCCGTCATAAATTGATGTGGTTTACTAATTTTGTTACTACTCAAAAATGCCAAATTTTGTGTGTGATCTAATTGATATAAGCGTTGTAATGTGAATATATTAAATGACGATAACACAACTTGTGGCTTTAAGTCATATTTTTCAAGTAATTTTAATACAATTTTTTCTATACCAGGATATGATAAATAATCTGTTTTCAATTCAACATTTAGAAAAATATTGGTATGATTAAATATTTCCAAAACTTCTTCTAGGGTCGGAATTCTCTCATATTGACTGACCGGTTGCTGCTGTCTGTTAATATCATTAATGAGATGCACGTTTTTTAAGTCTCTGATATTAAAATTTTTAATGTAACCATTGCTACTAGTCGTGCGATCTAACTTCTCATCATGCATGATAACAGGTACATTATCTTTAGTTAAATGAACATCGAACTCAACAGCTTCACCATTTTGCGCTAAATACTCAAATCCGGTCTTTGAATTTTCGACGAATTTGACAGGAATGCCACGGTGGCCAAAAATAGTTGTCGTCATTTTTTATTATTCCCCGGACTGCTCATTAGCATCTTTAATGTCAGCAGTTGTTTGCTTAACGGCTTTGCTGAGTTCGGAATCAACATTTTTGCCGTTGATAACATTTTCCATTGCATTTTGCGTGTTTATACGTTCTTTAGGCATTGATGTAATTAATGCACCAGCACTAGCAGCATTAATTGTCGTAGCCTTAAGTTGCTCTACTGGCGCTGCAAGAATAGGCGTATTTTTGAAAGCATCTTTCAAAATTTTAGTATCATAAGACTTATTATTAATAGCAAAGTAACCTGTGTCAATTGACCACTGTGCTTGTTCTTTGGCCGATGTTGCAAATTTTAGAAAGTCAAACGAACCCTTTTGTGCTTTAGTAGATTTTCCCTTAGAGAGCCAAATACTTGCACCACCAATCACAACACCGTTAGCTTTTACATCTTGGGGACGAGGCAAGTAAGTCACCCCAACATTAAATTTAGCATCCTTTTTAATGTTACCTAATGAAGCCGATGAATTTATAAACATGTCAATTTGATTAGATGTGAAGGCCGATAATTCTGTGTCTCCCGCATTAGCGCCTGTTCCATAATCAACCAATGTCCCTGCGTCAGCATTAGTTTTAAGCCAATTTAAAATGTTCTTACCAGCTTTGTTATCAAAAGTGGCTTTAGTCGCTGTTTTTTACGACCATTACCATGATTGACCAAAGTCTGATTCTGATTGGCTAGTAATTCTTCAAAGGTCCATCCATAAGGCAAAATAGACAGTTTCGCACGACCACTTTTTTCCTTTAATTTTTTGGCAGCCGCAGTGACTTGTTCATATGTTGGACTTGTGGGTAAGTCATCAATGCCCGCGTCTTTAAAGGCATCTTTATTATAATAGAGAACCGGTGCACTAGAGTTAAATGGCATAGAATACAACTTGCCATTAATTGTATAATAATTTAAAATGTTCTTACGTAGATTCTTAGTATTAAATTTATATTTCTTTATAAGTGTTTGCATCGGTTGAATCATACCCGATGTTGATAATTGTTTTGTCGAAATCTCGTTTGATTGAAATAAATCAGGTGCTTTACTCGTACCACCTACAGAAAGAAATTTTGGTAGCGCTTCAACATATTGTCCCTGAAACTCAGGTATCACTTTATACTTCGTTTGTGAGGCATTATAATCGTTGACAACACGATCAATGGCTTGTGCGTTTTGACCTGTCATAGAATGCCAAAACACAATATTTTGACGTTGATTATCGGCAGCATGCACTTGCGTTAATGGTAACACTGCACCCAAACCAATTGTTGCAAGTGCAATGTACTTTGTTGTATTTTTAAACATGTGATATTCTCCCATTTATATAATATGTCATCATTTATTTAATAACACCGTTTGTTAAGCCTTTTTTAAAGTATTTTTGGCCTAAGAAAATAATTAATAAGGTTGGTATAACTGATACTATCGTAGCAGCCATAATTAATCCCCAGTTACTCGCAGTATCTTGTGATCGCAGTTGTCTCAAACCAATTTGTACAGTCCTGACGTTGTTATTAGTTGTTGCAATGAGTGGCCATAAATACATATTCCAGTTAGTTAAAAAACTGTATAAAGCAAATGTAATAATGTTTACCTTCGTATAAGGAATGACTACGCGAGTCGCAAATTGCCAGTGATTCAACCCTTCAATGTCACTTAAATGTTTAAGTTCAATAGGTACTTGTTCAAAACTTGTTTTCATCATGAAAGTACCAAATGCTGAAGCCAAAAATGGTAAGCCTATCGAAGCATAGGTATTTAGTAAATTTAAGTCACGCATGGTTGCAAAATTAGGAATGATTTGTGCTTCAAACGGCAGCATCATCGTGCTTAAAAATAAAATAAATAACGTCTTCTTAAATCTAAAATTCAAAAATACAAACGCATAAGCAGCCATGATAGATAGTACTATTTGACCAACCATCACCATGCCTGACACAATCAGACTATGCAGCAAAAAGCTAGCCATTGGCGTGTTGGTAAAAACCTTGATATAATTGCTAAATTCTAAGTGTCGTGGTAATAGATTGCCTTGCGCAATGGATTGGCTAGATGACAAACTCAATGATATACCTAAAAATAAAGGTAATAACAATAGTATTGCGAATAGCAACAATACTATAAAACGGCCATTTTTTTGAAGACGACTACTTTGCATTGCGACCTTCTCTCTTGTTTTTCACATAAAATTGAATAATCGTGAACAACATGATAATTAGCGTCAAAATAACTGATTGCGCACTGGCACGACCAACACTGTGATTAACAAACGCATCTTGATAAATAGCATACACGAGTAGGTTCGTATGATAATCTGGGCCACCTGAAGTCAGTATATCAACTTGGCCAAACGTCTGAAAAGCATTAATCAAGGTCACAACAGTGACGAAAAAAATAGTTGACCGCGTAGCAGGCATCGTTATTTTTCGTAATCTCAACCACCATGACGCACCATCTAAATCTGCAACTTGGTACAAATCTTGTGGAATTGCTTGAATGGCACCTAAAAGTACTAAAAATGCAAAACCAAGGTTCATCCAGACTGTTGTGCCAATAATTGCTACAAGTGACCAAGTCGGATCAGATAACCAATTGATTTGGGGCAAGTGCAGTGTTGTCAGTATCTTACTGAATAAACCAATTTGTGGATTAAACATGAACAACCATAAAATGGAAGCCACCGTAACCGATACACCCATTGTTGACGAAAACATTGTTCTAAAAATTGCAATGCCCCTCATTTTTTGGCTTGCCACAATGGCCATGATATATGAAATAAATAATGTGAGTATCGTAGAAAACAAAACAAAAATCAAAGTAATTGTAAATGATGTACTAAAACTATCTGATTGTATCAGATTAACAAAATTTTTTAGACCAATAAATTTAATCGGATTTCCTACGAGATTTGTCAATTGTGTGCTTAAATAAAATGTTTTTATCATTGGATAGAAAATAAAGATACCTAAAATAATAAGCGATGGCAATAGTAACAATAATGCTAATAAGTTTTGATGAGATGTTTGCACCGATCTCGTTTTTGTCATTTTTTTCAATCCAATTACCCGCCAACAGCTACTAGCTCAGACTGTCCTACTTTGATTAACTGCCCATCTTGTGTGAATAGTAGTACTTTATCCAATAAAATATCAAAATTAATCGTATCACCAATAACCAAATTAATTTGTTCACTCACTTTAACTCTAAAGGCAGTTTCTAGACCAAGGTTAATTTCTAAGTTTGTTCCGTCTCCTAAAGGTTCAATATGAACGATAGTTCCTGTCATTCCCCCAGACTGTGTCATTACAATATTTTCTGGGCGTACCCCTAGTTTAAATGGTCCATTAATATGCTCCCAATTGAACGGTATAGTGACACCATTTTTCATTTTTAATATATCATTTTCAATGTTGACATCAATTAAATTAATTGCTGGTGAACCAAAGAAATCAGCTACAAACGTATTGGCGGGCACATTGTAAAGTTCAAGTGGTGAGCCTATCTGTTCAATTTTGCCTTTATTAAGTAGCATAACTTGATCACCCATTGTCATCGCTTCGGTTTGATCGTGTGTCACATAAATCACCGTGATACCAAGTTGTTGTTGTAACAATCGAATTTCTTTACGCATTTCTGCACGTAATTTTGCATCTAAATTAGATAATGGTTCATCCATCAGTATAATTTTGGCATCAGATACAAGCGCTCGGGCTAAGGATACCCGCTGTCTTTGACCACCGGATAGATTCCCTGGTTTTTTATTCTTGTATGTCTCTAAATGCACTAAGCTCAGCACTTCCTGTAACTTTTTTGTCTCAATGTTTTAGCTGTATGTCGTGCTGTTAAACCAAACACTATATTTTCAGATACTGTTAGATTAGGCATTAATGCATAATTTTGAAAGACCATCGATAAGTTTCTATCTTTTGGGGGAAGTCTAGTAACATCCTTCCCATTAATCGTGATTACTCCCTCATCTATCGGAATGAACCCTGCAATTGCATTTAAAATCGTGCTTTTACCGGATCCAGATGCACCCACTAATATATAAAATTGCCCATCTGCAATTGTCGTATTAATATCTGTTAGTACCTCTTCTCCATTTTCATACGTCTTTTTCAAATGTTGCAATTCGATTGACATACCCTACTAGCCTCTTTCGTTCCGCATCGATGACACTTTATTTTGTTAACACGTCAACTATACCAAGTGCTTGTAAATGATTAGCATGAAACATGTAAACTTTTTTGAAGATTATTTAAATGATCGCAACACAGTTAAAAGTCTTTCAGCAACATGTGGTGTTCGGATGATTTTTGCAATCTACCAAATATAAAAAGGACCAAAATTTTATAATTTTGATCCTTTTTACTTACTTTTTAATAAAACATTTCGATATACTATAATTGAAAGAATAACAATTATTAATCCGTAAAATAAAAATACGTAGGGTATTGCAATGCCATTTCTAAATGTCGCTAGTATACTTGTTACCATTATTCCAAGTGGATAACTTGAAGAAGTCATACTGCCTGCAATTGTGAATAAGGCGCCCTTTGATTCTTCATCAAATGCTTTTTGATAAAAGGTTGTTTTATATATTAAAGCGGGTGATACAATAAAGCCAATTAGTATTAATAGTATACAAATTAGCCATATATTTTTAATTAAACCGATGAATGAGAATAATAATCCGTGAATACCAATAGTGATGACTACACTCTTTATTAACCAATCCTCTTTTAATTTTATCTTACCGACAAAAAATGATCCAATTATAATACCGATTGAGGTCATGGATTCCAATAGTCCGTATTGTTCTGACCCTGAATTTAAAACAGTTTTCACCAGAACAGGTAGAAGAACAGTTAATCCTGCCCATAGTAGCATATTCCAGAAAAAATCCATTGATAAAACGGCGATGAGTTGTTTATTTTTAAAAATAGTTTTAAATGCTGACTTTGTATTATTTACATAAGAAACATCTTTATTTTTGTCGTAACTAATATGTTTGGGAGTAAATATAATATTAATTCTAAAAAATATTACTGCAATAAATATATATAAAATAGCCACTAATGCATATACTTTAACGCCATACCCCAATGCTAAGATTAACCCGGATAATAGTGAACCAAATATATACGTCGTATCAAAGCTCATAATCACTAGTGCATTAGCAATCATTCTTTCACCATTAGATTCAAATATATCTTGAATAACCATAGAGTCTCCACCGACCAATAATGGTTTCATTGATCCGCTCAATACAAGCAATAAAATAAACACGGAAATGTCGATACGACTTGCTAGTGGATTGAATATTAAAAATAAGAACACAGAAGCATTAACTATGTTAGCAAAAGTCATTAACTTTATCTTATTGAATTTATCAAGTAATCCTCCTAAAAATGGGCCTAAAATAATATTAGGTAGTTGCAATGCCCCTAATACTATTGCAATAACCACTGGAGAGTTAAATTTATTATAGGCAATCCATATTAACGAAATACTCGATATACTATTTGCTAAATTGGTTAATATAATTGAAGTAAACAGTTGTCTAAATACTTTGTTTTTTAAAATACGTATATAATTCATTAATTTTTTACAAGATTTGTTTTAATATCAAGACTTCCGATAAAATCATGTTGCGTGAATGAAGTTTCTAATATGTATTGGTCATAAGATAACTCCCTTTTTCTTTTTCTATAATTGAGCGTAAACAATTTTTGAACCCCGTGCCAGTTCATGACCAATCATATTGAAATTCATAAAGGCAGGCGTACTATCAGGAGAAACGTCAAGAACATCAACGTCTAACGCAGTAACCACTATGTGATAAGGGTGTGGTTGATCTCCTTTAGCAGGTGCAGCACCTACATATCGATTCATTCTAGCGTCCATTGGCATAGCAACTGCCTTTTCTGGCAAACTACCACTGTTAATATCTCCTGCATTTTCAGATAATGTTGTAATATCTGCTGGTATATCTTTAATTGACCAATGCCAAAATCCTGATTCAGTGGGTGCGTCAGGATCGTACATAGTCACTACAAAGCTTTTTGTACCTGAAGGAACGTCATTCCAACTAACCTCTGGTGAAACATCTTGACCACCCTCGATACCAAACATTCCAGAATAATTCTTTTTTGGAAAAAGCCATCATTTGTTAAACCACTAACTGAAACCGTTAAATATGGAACTTTAGCTAAATTATTAAATACAATATCTTCATTTTTCATAATATTAAATTCCTCTATTTTGTTCAATTAAATGAACATTTTTTTATTTTTCCCAACCAGTTAAAACTACTTTACCAATCATTGATCCTGTTTCAACGTCAGCATGTGCTTTGCGCATATTAGACGCACTAATCATTGAATAGTTGATAGTATTAATTGGTAACAAGGCATTCTCCATATACAATTTAGCAAGATGATTCAAAATTTGATTTTGTGATGTCATTGTTACTGTCTTAAAATATGATTTACTATACATCCATTCCCAAGCAAATGTTGCCCGCTTTTTCGTTAATTTTTGTAAATCAATTAAACGATGATTTTCAGTGGTAGCAACAATTTGACCATCTGGTTTAATTAATTCAGCAATTTCATTCCAATGAGCGTCTAAATTATTTAAGTTTAAGATATAGTCCACGTATTTTTTGTTGAGATGTCGAACCTGCGCGACCAAATCTTGATGATGATTAACCACTTGATCAGCACCCATTTTTTTAGCCCATGATATAGATTTATCACGGGATGCTGTTGCAATGACTGTTAAACCAGCTAATTTTGCTAATTGAATGGCTATGGAACCAACCCCCCCCAGCACCATTAATGATTAATACTGTTTTATTCTCGTTTCCAGTCCAATTAATCCCTAGCTTTTCGAATAGCGATTCATAAGCAGTTAACCCCACTAGGGGAATAGCAGCTGCCTGATCATCAGTTAAATTATTTGGTGATAAACCAACAATTCGTTCGTCTACTAGTTGTAGTTGAGCATTGCTACCTGACCGTGTAAAATCACCAGCATACCAAACTCTATCTCCTTTGTTAAATAGAGTAACTTCATCACCTATACTAGTGACAATCCCTACAGCGTCCCAACCAATAACTTTCGGCTTATTTAAGCGGTTTTTACGGCCACTTTTTCTGACAAAAGTATCAACAGGATTAACAGATACGCCGTCTACACGAACCAATAAATCATGGCCATAAGCCTCTGGTACATTGATATTTATATCCTGAAAACTGTCAGGATTGTCGATTGATAAATGCTGATCAAATCCAACTGCTTTAATAGAATTCATTATTTTTCCTTTCGTCACTCATGAATTCTATGTTAAACTATAAAAAAATGTTAAGACGTGAATTTAATGGCACTCAGTGAAAAAAAACACCAGGTGACATTAAATTCACCCTCTTAACAAACATGTCATAAAATGGTAAATTTAATTGTAAGATTAAAATAATTAGTAATACATGGGGAGAGATATGAAAGAACTATATAATTGTGATGTGGGTTGCCCGATTCAAAATACATTGCAAGTGATTTCCGGAAAGTGGAAAAGTGTTATTTTATATCATTTATTTGAATTTGATGTGTTAAGATTTTCGGAACTACAAGCAAAATTACCTTATGTTACTAAGAGAATGTTGGCTCGTCAACTTGCTGAATTAGAAGAAGATAATATTATTAACAAGAAAATATACGCTACAATACCAGTGAAAACAGAGTATTCAATATCTAAATTCGGTAAAACTCTTCAACCCGTCATAAAATCTATGGAAATTTGGGGCACAGACTATAATGATGTATATACTAGTAAATGAGCTTCTGGTACTGCTCTTATACTATGATGACTTATTTATCAAAGCAAATTGAAATGCAACTTAGTGATAACGTTACGAAAGATGATTTACTAATAGTTGTTAGTAAAATTAAGTTTAATTTTTAAAGTCAACATAATCGCTACTATAAAGAAGGGCGACCCCAAAGAAAAAGGATAGCCATAACACAGCCATTTTCGAATATTCTCAAACTCACACGGTAAGAGCCACATCAGAAGCTTTCAATATTTCTGCTAGGACTGTTCAATACATTAAAAAATTGTTTGTTTAATCCAATTTATGCAACAGAAATTAGTCTATTAACGTTTCATTTACTATCTAAGAGACACACATCATCAATTATCAGATAGATAAAAATACAGATCTATATCTTGATCCCTTTATATCCAAATTTTTTAATAAAAGTTACTATGAGTTAAAGTAATCTTGTAACGTCAAATAATCCACTACTTTCTTGTTTTCAATAACAACAACATCTGTTGTCACATTCTCAATAAATCGTTTATCGTGCGATACAATTACCAACGCCGCTTTGCTGTCATTAATATATGTTGTCAAGGCCACTACGCCATCATAGTCAAGATAGTTGGTTGGTTCATCTAATATTAGCACGTCAAACGCTGAAATTAAGCACAATATTAGTTGTACTTTTAGCAACTGTCCTCCACTTAATTTATTTGGACTTCGAGTTAACATTTCTCGATTAACTCCCAGAGCCCCAGCAACTTCTAAAATAATTTCCTCGCGAATCCCTGATTTATTCATAAGTTGTGTTATTAAAGGAATTGACGAACACCAATCTTGATTTATATTTTGATGGAAATAGTTCACGTGTACATTTTTTTCATCTAATTTTTGAAATAATTTATCAAGTAGCGATGTTTTTCCTACGCCGTTATCACCAAGCAAAGATAAAACATGTCCAGATTTAATATTGATTTTAAATGGTGAATTTACTAAATAGTTTTCATTAACCTTGACATTGCTAAACGACAACTGCATCGATATTTTTCCGGAATTTTGATAATAATTTAGTATCTTTAATCCTATTTTGGTAAATGGCTTCGAATCATAATGATTATCATTGAGCGCTTGTCTCATATTTTTTGCTGAAGTCGCTAGTCGATTCTGAACTTTGTCATATTTACCAGCCAGACCTTTAGCTTTTTTGTCTGAATTTGATATGCCTCTTACTTTTTTGGATCGTTGAGACTTTTCCTGGAGTCGCTGAACTGATTTCCGTTGTTGATTTTTTTGCTTTTTTTGTACTTCATACATCTGAAATTCTTTATGTCGTTTCTTTTCGTACTCTAGCTGAAAATCCTCAAATTTTTGCTCATATAGTTCAGCCCGACGGTTTTCAATCAATAAGATGTTATCAGTAGTAGAGTCTAGAAAGTCGAAATCATGACTAATCAAGAGTACTATACCAGAAAAATGCCTAATCAATCCAGATAACACCTTAATGCCATTCTTATCTAAATTTGAAGTTGGTTCATCTAGCAATAAAATATCAGGATTAGAAAATACAGCATCTTTTAATCGTTGCAGTTGTAACTCACCAGGACTATGGTAATCTTCCCAATCATTAAATTGCGAAACTATTTTTACTTTGCCCTCTAATGATATCGTTCCTTTTTGGGGTAATAATCTACCACTAATTAAATTTATTAATGTTGTTTTACCGACTCCATTATCACCAACAATGCCGATATGACCTTCTGAAAGCCTGAAGTTTATATTGTCAAATACAATATTACCTTGATCGAATTGAAATGAGATATTTTTTACGTCAATCACCATGTAAAACCTCCAAGAATCTTTTGTCAGTTAGAGCGTACAACAAACTAACAACCATTAGTCCCGTTAATATAATTAAACTAATCGATTTGATTGGCACTGTTTTTGAAACAATTGCTGCTAGAGGTGCAGTCACCATCAGTAAGGTAAATATTGTCCCCAGAGTAGTTCCTAGAATTTTGTTATCAATTTTTTCTTGTAGTAGTGTGATAAGAATAATGCCAGTGAAACTGTTAAACAAGCTGTACAAAGCCCAAAAACAAATCAATCCAGTAATCAATATTTTCTCACTATTAATGAATGCATATAACAATGACAATAAAAATAAAGCTCCACTCTGAATCAGTAGTAACAAACGATAGTGACCTTTGTAATTCATGACCAAAGTATGCTTACGTTGAATAACAAGTGTGGCTATAACACTAGCAACGGAAATGACAATTTGTTGAAGGGAAAAAGCATACTTGATATTTGGTATTTTGTAATTTAAGTATAATGGCTGAATATACCAAAAAGTCCAATACAAAAAATTCATTATCAATGCATATGGAATAACCGTTTGAATTATAGGCTCATGCAATATATTCCTTAGTCCTTTGAAAGTACTGCTAACTGCTTCGTTAAACTTAAAATTTACATCACTATCATTTATCACATCAGGAATTACATTTTTTGCAGTTGAAATATTTAAAATTCCAATTGCAGATAAAATTATTAAAAATATAATTAATATAGTTGATGATTTTAAATCTAAATAAGTTATCATAACTGCCAATAACGATCCTGACAGAATGCTAGAAATTCCCGAAACAGCAGAAAATCCTGCGTTGTTTTTTACTCTTTCACTTTCATTTTTAGCAAATTTATATGTTGATACCTCTACTGCTGATGAATAAAAAACTGAAATTAGCGAATTTAAAGTTGAAAAAATGAGTAATAGCAATATTATACCGTTAATACGCGTTTGAAACAGTGAGAAAAGCAAAATGCCAGTCACACATATACGAATTAAAGATACCCATTTCAAAATTTTAGCTGGGTTCACCATATCAGCAACAGCTCCACCAATAGGTCCACCACCTATCTCGATAATTTGCAACATGCCAAGTAAGGCGACCATATCTTGTCGATGCAATTTTACCGCAAAATACCAAATTAAAAATAAATTAAAAGTTTGTGTAGCGACAGTTACAACACCGTCATTTAAAATTATTTTAATAAAATTTTTATTCATATAAAAGGAGTTCCCCTATACTTTTCACGCAACGCAACGTTTTTGGTTGTACACAACTCTGGAAAGTAAAATGGAACAAATTGATTTGAAATCAGAGGCTGTAACTCAGGAGAGTAAACTCGAGTTGTAAATCCTTTTGGACTGTTGCCAACTGTGAGATAGTAAAACGTTGGTTGTAAACTGTTACTCTTTATTTCCTCAGAATTAATTCGGACATTCAGCAAACTATTGTCAACTCGGTTCCAAAAATCTTTACTAAATCCATGAGGTATCATTACTTGCGATAAATTATACCAATTTTCACCGCGAAAAGTGTGAATAGCTTCTAAAAGAGCATGGTTCATCGCATTTTTTTCATCAGTATTGGTGCCAAATCCGACAGATAAAAAAGGAAAAGTAGTTGTCTCCAAGACCGCCATAATTGTTGAATATGAAAATTGATTTGATTCCAGTATTTCAAAAACACGAACTGATTTTATAATTTTTTGTTTTTTAATTTATCAAACACACTAGATTTCACTCGTATTTTTTCAATAATTTTAGACCGTCCAAACCACCAAAACATTTTTGTGTGATGTTCAATAATTTCAGATTTACCTTTATTTAAAGCTGTTATTTTATTGATATCATGAGAGTATCCTTCAGAACTAGACCAATGTAGTTGATTTTTTTCATGCAAATCATAATTTGATTTAAATAATACCAATTCTTTTGGAAACAAAACAACATCCGATGGATCACTAACGTTTTTAAGCTCAACATATTGTTTTTCTAAATTATACCAATTTGTATCTCCAATAATTTCTAAATTTCTATAAAAATCTGAATTTGCTTCTCCTCTCATTTCTATTGGAACGTAATTGGTCATATCTCTTTCTTCCAATAATTCAGACAAAGCATTCGAGTATGCAATGTTATCTGTTGTATGAGTGGCCGAAGGTCTGAATGACATATTATTTTTTTCTTTGAATGTTACAAAACCTTCAATTCCGAAATTAGGAACCCTCATTAAATTTATTTCTGACATTTAACACCTCATTTTAAATTAAAAAATAAAAGAGAAGCAACTAGTCCGACTTCTCTTTGTATAAATATAAGCATTAACTATTAATTAGTTCAACTTCTTTGGTCATTACACTATATTTTTTAAGGAAAACAAGCTCTTGAGATAATAATCCAACAATGTCTTCTGTCAGTTTTGTGATACTACCATGTCGCAAATATTCATGGACTTGACTTTCCATAAGAAGTTTTTCGTACGGCATCACTTCATATGCATTGTATAAATCATAGATTAAATCTGACATTTTTGTATTTGTCAAACTCATTTCCTTGAGAATAAGAACCTCATCATTACTCAAATCAACATCAGATTGAACCGCATTCAAATTTTTAAAGAAATCATCTAAATTATTATCTAGTGCCACTGAAGCGTTCCAACTTGTAAGTAAGTTTTGTTTTACATCTTCATACTTCGCAAATGCGAGAGTATATTGTGTTGTTTTTTCGAATGACATAATTTCTTCAACATGAACATTAGCAAAACTAAAATACGCATTAATTTGAAAAACATTTTTAACAATTGATGCATATGCCAAACGCAAATTTTCAATTTCGTTTTCTGCAATATAACACGTTGTCATTTTACAATTAATCCCACCCATAATTCTTAATCCTCACAATTATTATTTTTAAATAAACTTTTAGTGAGTTTAATATAATCTTATTTTAATAAAAAGTCAATTATTTTTCAACAATTAATGAAAATTTCATCAATATAAATGGTCCTATGATGTAAAAGTAGACAAAAGTTATTCTTTGTTACACTAACAGAAATTCATTATGGTAAAAAAATACACTCAAGAATTTAAAAATTACATTGTTGAGATGGCCCACTCAGGTAAGTCACTTAAGGACATTCGTACAGAATATGGGGTCTGGACTGAATCTGTTCGTTCCTGGCTCAAAAAAGCTAACTATTTAGATCAATATACGCCCGAAAACGTCAGATTAAGTGCCTTTGAAAAAGAAAATAAACGTCTGCGTGAAGAACTACGTATTTTAAAAGTAACAGCAGTCTTGTTGGCAAAAAATTAATCGTTTTAGGACGTAAGCCTGTCATGTCCATTATTAAACAAAATTTATCTAGGAGAGAAAAAATTGCGACCGTGCTACGCATTTTAAAATTAAATTGCAGTACTTATCACGCTTTAATAGTGAGTGGAAACTTTCAATTTTTGCATT
>AEMJ01000834.1 GCA_000166735.2 Leuconostoc inhae KCTC 3774
TGAAAGCTCTCTGTTACAGGCGCTTCTGGGCGACTATCTGTAATAGAAATACGCAAACCCTTATTTAAAAATGCCAATTCGCGTACACGTGTCAGCAATGTATTATAGTTAAAAGTTGTTGTTTCACGGAATATATCGCTGTCAGGATTAAAGTGGACAATTGTGCCACGATCAATTGTGGGTTTTTCATCTAGCTTAACAATACTTGTATTGACACGACCTGTCTTGAAGTCCATGTAATAGACTTGATTGTCACGGACAACTCTAACATCTAGATTAGTTGATAG
>AEMJ01000833.1 GCA_000166735.2 Leuconostoc inhae KCTC 3774
TTATTAATATTGATGTTGCTAATCGTGCAAACCCGATTGCTGGCAAAATTATTTCATCCAACTTATGTTCGGAAATTTTACAAGTACAAACGCCATCGGAATTAGATAATGGCCAGCAATATACGCGTTTGGGTTCAGATGTGAGCTGCAACTTGGGGTCAATTAACATTGTTAATATGATGGCAACAATAACTTTGGTGAATCAGTGGATACAATGGTACGTGCGTTAACATATGTGTCTGAT
>AEMJ01000832.1 GCA_000166735.2 Leuconostoc inhae KCTC 3774
CATAGGGATAACCAGATTCTTGTTGCAATTTTGATATTTCTTCTTCCAAAAAGCGTGCATCAACATGATATTTAGTAATCTTATCGTTATTCACCATATTATCATATTCAGATGTAATATCAATATAGTTAAATGGTTTGCCGTACACTTTTTCAACATCAACTGGACTAAATAGATACATGACGTCGTTTTTACGCACTAAATCATAAAACTTATCAGGAATTGTTAACCCTAATGATAATGTCTTAACACGTATTTTTTCATCAGCATTTTCTTTTTTGTTGACAAAAATGCCATGATATCAGGATGAAACACTGATAAATAAACAACACCAGCACCTTGTCGTGCACCAACTTGGGAAGAAAAAGTAAAGGAATCTTCCAGTAATTTCATAATTGGTACAATACCACCAGCAGAATTTGAAATTCCCATGACTGGCGCCCCAGCCTCTCGAACATTTGACACATTGATACCAACACCGCCACCCATTTTTGACAATTGCAATGCTGAGTTGACTGTTCGACCAATTGAATTCATGTCATCAGATGTTTGTATAATAAAGCACGACACTAATTCACCACGACGTGCGCGACCAGCATTCAAAAAACTCGGTGTGGCAGGTTGATAACGTTGATGAATCATTTCATCAGCCAAACGCAATGCCAATTCTTCACGACCATCGGCATAATATAGAGCATTCATTGCTACACGATCTACATAGGTTTCAACATACTGTTGCCCATCATTAGTCTTCAAAGCATATTGATTATAAAACTTAAATGCTGCCATAAATGACTTAAAATTAAAATGTTGACTTTCTAAATATGTATATAATTTTTCAATAAACGCAAGACGATATTTCTCAATAAATGCGCGCTCCAAAAAATTATTTTCAAACAACCACTCAAAACGATCTGCTAATGAGTCAAACTGAATAACATTTGGCCAGACATTCTCTTTTAAAAAGGCATCAAGTGCTTCTTGATCCTTTTCGAGTTGAATTTGATTATTTTTAGGAATATTGACTTGATTATTTAAATCAAAATAAGTCACTTGATCCAAGTTGAGTTCTTTTAATGGCATGAATTTTGTCCTCTATAACATCTTACAATTTATGTTTCTAACTAAAATAAAAAACATCGGTTGATTGTCTCACGATGTTAATTCCATTCAATTTAAGCTGAAATCTGCTTTAATACATCTGGGCGGAAACCAGAAAATTTTGGCATTCCTTCGATTGACACAACTGGTGTTTGACGGAAACCATCCGCTTTTAGTGTATCAACATACTGTGTATTTTCTTCAATATTGATTTCTTTAAACGGAATACCTTGTGTTTCCAAAAACTTTTTTGTCATTTTGCATTGTACACAATCGTACTTTGTATATACTATTACTTTCTCCATAAGGCACCTCTTTAATAATATTTATTATTTTTCATCATAAAATCAAATATCTGTTACTAGTTAGTTTACCTGTTTTTAAAAAAATAACAAGGACAATATGCGTCTTCACAAACAATTGTTCGATATGACTCAATAAATTCAGTCCATACAAAAGAAATACTACAATTTTTTTCACAATCTAAATAGACGAACGTTACAAACGCTGTTATATCAGAGTAAAACAACAATACTCACAAATTAAATAAACCATCAAAAATTTATAAAAGTTGTTTAAAACGTGTTCTATCAAACTTTAAATAGGCCAATGGTTAATCTAATTAAGAACCCAACCGAAATTTTGTTCGATTTTATCTTTTATTCGTATACTGTTATCAGAAATTGTTCGCTTTTTTTAAACCTTATAATTTTTATAAATGGCTTAGATTTTTCATTTTTTTCTGGTATAATAGCGAATAGTTACACATTAGAAAAGAGGTTTACGAATTTGGATTCTGGTCCGTCTATGCTCCTCAACTTTGTCATTATTGTTGTGGTGTTACTACTCGCTATTTTGTTTACATTAACAGAATATTCTTTGGTGAAAGTCCGTCTTAGTGCTTTACGGGATTTGCAGGAAAAACGTGAAAAACCTTCACGAAATATCGCCAATGCCATTCACATGGTGACCCATCTAACTGAATATTTATCGACTGCACAAGTCGGTATTACATTAACAAGTTTAATATTAGGCTGGGTCGGTGAAGAAACCGTCGCTAATATTATTCTAAACTCAGGTGCTTTACCACCTGAGTATGCGCGCGCGGTTGCCTCAGTTTCTGCCATGATTATTTTTACAATAGTTCATGCTGTATTTACTGATCTGGTCCCCAAAAATATCGCTATTGAGTCCCCTGTTAAAGTCTTACTTTTTATTGTTCGCCCTGTTCGTTTTTTCACATCACACTTTTCCCAATGATTTGGGCATTAGATCATTTATCAAACGTTATTACCCATTTGTTAGGATTTCGTACTGATGGTGAAGAAGACATTTATTCACAAACTGAAATTCTATCCTTATCTAAGAATGCTGCTGCTGCAGGAGAGTTAGATGCAGAAGACTTAACATTTATGAAACGTGCTTTTGAAATGAATGATAAAGTTGCCGTTGATATTATGATTGATCGCACATCTATGACAGCAATTGACGTCAAAACACCCATTGCTGATGCGCTTAATTTGTATTTGCAAGAACGTTATTCCCGTTTTCCAGTCATTGCAGATAACGATAAGGATAAGGTTTTGGGTTATGTCTTCAACTATGATTTAGTCAGACAAGCGCGAATTAAAGATACTGATCCGGTTTCTAAAATCATGCGTGACATTCCCGCCGTTCCTGAAAATATGGATTTACATGACGTTATGGATGAAATGATCATCAAGCGTTCACCAATCGCAATTGTTGTGGACGAATATGGTGGCACAAGTGGTTTAATTACCGACAAAGATATTTATGAAGAACTTTTTGGTACAGTTCGAGATGAAATTGATGATGTATCAGATGACTATATCGAAAAACTTGGAGACCATCATTATAAAGTTTCTGGTAAAATGACACTTTATGACTTTGAAAGATATTTCAACCAGAACGTTAAAGAATTAGAAGATAACGATGCTGTCACTTTGACTGGCTATGTATTAAATGAAGATCCCGAATTTCGAGCTGGTGATACCATGAAGGTTGCTAATTTCCGATTAACTGCGTTAGATTATGATAATGCTTATATCTCTCAGTTTACCGTGAAAGTACTCCCAACTCCTAAACAAGATCGAAATAACAATGGTATTTTTGATGAAGATGAGAATAAACAAAATGAAGCATCTTCAGAAACCACAACGCAACTTAATTAATCCAAAAACCGCTTAGGCGGTTTTTTATCCAAGAATTTATAGCAATTAAATGTTAAAATAGAAGTAATAAACTTTAGGAGGATAATGTACTAACTAGTGTTAACAATATATTCACGAACATGCTTGAAGCACAATAATAACTGCTCCAATCAATCATATAGTTTACACATACTACGTACATACCCACAATTATGGCTATTAATCTTTATATTGTTCGACATGGAGAAACTTACTTTAATTTTTTGCATCGTTTTCAAGGCTGGTCAGATGCCCCACTGACATCAAAAGGTATTCAACACGGACTTGATGCAGGCTCAAGATTAGCTAATATACATTTTGATGGTGTATACTCTTCTGATTTAACACGCGCTATCCACACTGCTCGCTACATTTTAAAAATAATACATCCAACTCTCCTGTTGAACCACATGAACTGCCTGACTTTCGAGAGCAATTTTTCGGTTCGTTTGAAGGCATTGACAGTGAAATTGTTGCAACTACGATGAGTGCATATACCACAAAAAATTTTACCACTTACTCAGACCTTGTAACAGAGTATGGCATGGCAGAAACGATGAACACAATTAGATTAGCAGACCCGTTCGATTTTGCAGAAAATGATGAGCAGTGGTGGACACGCGTATCTCATGGATTTGCTGATATTCGTGATCGTCATCAAGATGGCGACAATGTTCTCATCGTATCACACGGCACAACAATTCGTGGTATTGCAGAGAAATTAAATCGGCATGACCTTGCCAGCGACGCTGTTAAAAATGGTGCCCTCATGCAAATTGAATTACTGCCAAATTCAGCAAATATCTCTCGTTTTAATGATGATTCAACCGTTTTTAATGGACAATATATTAAAAAACTGTTACACTGATACTAACTTAAATAAAGGAAGTGCAATACATTGTTGACTAAATTTTAAGATTCCGCATACAAAGATATCTTGACTGTTTTTGTATGTACATCTTGAGATTGGTCTGTAATTTTGCCTTCAACATGTCAAAATGCCCCCAGTCTCATATATACACTGGAGGTTTTTTTATGACACAGCAACACTCAAATATTGAAACAGCCCGACAAGTCTTTCTCGCCGGATTAACCACAAGCAATACTAACTTAACTTATGAATTAGAAGAATTGGCAAATCTAACAACAGCCAATAACTTAGACCCAGTTGAAACATTTACACAAAAGCTGGAGAGGCCTAATCCTGCCACATATTTTGGTAAAGGAAAAGTAGAAGAACTAGCTGAAGCTGTTAAAAGTTATGATGTTGATATGA
>AEMJ01000831.1 GCA_000166735.2 Leuconostoc inhae KCTC 3774
AATTTGGAAGATGAAGATTTAATCGAAGAAGAAGATGTTATTGTCACTTTGACACGTAATGGTTATATCAAACGCGTCCCACAGGCTGAATTTAAAGCGCAAAATCGTGGTGGACGTGGTGTGCAAGGTATTAATGTCAACGATGAGGACTTTGTTGATCAAATGATTGCCACATCAACGCATGACACCTTACTATTCTTTACAAACAAAGGTAAAGTTTACCGCATGAAAGGTTATGAAGTACCTGAATATGGCCGTCAGGCTAAGGGTATTCCAGTTGTTAACTTACTTAAATTTGAAGGTGATGAAAAAATACAAACAGTTATTAATGTTCGTGGTGAAGCTGGCGAAAGCAAGGATTATTTATTCTTTGTCACACGTCTCGGTGTTGTTAAGCGAACAGCTGTAAGTGAATTTTCAAATATTCGTACGAATGGTTTGAAAGCATTAACATTACGTGATGATGATGAAGTGTTATCTGTTCAAATTACAGACGGTACGCAAAGTATAATGATTGCTACCAAAGATGGCTATTCTGTCAGATTTACGGAAGAAGATGTTCGTATCATGGGACGTGCTGCAGCTGGTGTTCGTGGTATTCGATTACGTGATGGTGATTTAGTTATTGGATCAGATGTTGTGAGCTTAAACGATAATGTTTTGGTGATTACAGAAAAAGGTTACGGTAAGCAAACACC
>AEMJ01000830.1 GCA_000166735.2 Leuconostoc inhae KCTC 3774
GAACGTGAATTTGTCATTGCCATGTTAATTAACATTGTCTTAATGATTGCTATGTATGGTGGCGCGCTCATGCTACCACTCTATATGCAAACTATTCGTGGCGCGTCAGCGTTTATATCCGGACTAGTACTGTTTCCTGGGGCCTTAGTCACTGCGTTTTTATCACCATGGAGTGGTCGCCTATATGACCAATATGGCGTCAAGTACCTCACTTTAATTGGTATCTTAATTACAGCC
>AEMJ01000829.1 GCA_000166735.2 Leuconostoc inhae KCTC 3774
AGTGATTTTCATCTTTTTAATGTTTGATGGCCATAAATATCATGAAGGTTTTGCCTTAATTGGTTATATCATTTGGCAGTGGCTCTTAGTATGGGCGTATACACTGTATCGTAAGAAAAGCAATCAAGGACTAATTTTTTATGGGGGTCGGTTGGCATTAGCTATCCTACCATTGGTTTGGTAAAATAGCGCCGGCAGCGCA
>AEMJ01000828.1 GCA_000166735.2 Leuconostoc inhae KCTC 3774
ATAACGTGGATTATCTGTCTGTTTATAGGTTGTTTCATGTTCTTCATCAACAATGATGAGCCCAATATTATTCAATGGTGCAAAAACTGCAGATCTTGCACCAACCACAATTTTAACATCCCCACGTTCAATGCGACGCCATTCATCATATCGTTCACCGTCAGATAAACCAGAATGTAATACCGCAGTTTGTGCACCAAATCGTGATTTCACACGGCGAACCATTTGCGGTGTTAATGCAATTTCTGGCACTAGAAATAATACCGTTTTTCCTTGATTAAAAACATGCTGTGCTGCTTGTAAATATACCTCTGTCTTACCAGAACCTGTAATACCTTCCAACAAAAAAGGTCGATATTGTTGCGCATCAGAACTGGCAACAATATGATTCAGTGCATTTTGTTGTTCTTCATTAAGTGTTAAAGCTGTCGTTGGTATAATATCAGTCATTGAAAAAGGATCACGTAATTGTTCCACCTTCTTTTTGCTTAACCATTTTTTTCGACACCTTGATTTAGTATGGCATCACTCACACTAATTATTTCTTGTAATGTTTTTTTACCCACACTTCTTCCAAATGACCCATAACGAACATTAATAGTTCAAACTGTTTTTTTGCAGTTGGTCTCAAATCTTGGCGTTCATCTTCCAAAAATGCTATATCACCATTAAATTGATAGGCTAATTGTGTTTTAATTTTTGACCGATTAGTTACATTGACCGACACTTCGATTTTATGTTCACGTCGTAGTTTAGTCAATGTAGCAATATCACGCACATTCAATTCGCGTGGCTGATAAATAATCTCATCTAATCCTTTAAAAATACGGTCTCGAACGTCCTCATCAACATCATCAATAATTTTCAAGATACGTTCATAACTTGCTTTTAAAGCATTAGGCAACATCGTTTGCAAAACAGAAATACGAAACGCAAACGTTTCTTGCGCTAAATACGCTGACAAATTTAATAATTCTGTGTTCAAAACTGGTGTTAAATCTAATAAATTTTTAATATGACGTAATTTGTTCGTCTCTAACTCCGTTGTTGCCCGCAATCCAACAACAAATCCCATAACATGTCGATGACCAAAGGGGACATCAACACGCATACCAGGTCGCACTGATTCAATCATTGATTCTGGTACAACATAGGTGTACGGTTGGTTAGTTTGCATCGTCGGTACGTCAACGATGATTTGTGCATAATGTAATTTCGTCATACTCTTATTGTATCAAATCTGTCAATAGCATAAAGCCGTTACGTAAAATGTGGTACTTTCTTCCTATTATATTTAACAGTATGCTGACTTCGTTTAATAAAATTAACGATATCTATTTTTGCGCTAAAAAGAGTCGGTATTAAGGACTCTTTTTTGATTATATATGTGCTTCAATCCATTTCCAAACTTGGTCTTTACCATACTTTGTCTCAGATGAAAAAACTGAAAATCACTTTCGTCTTCATCAAAACCAAGTGTTTGCTTAATATTTGATGCATACTTGTTAAACTTACTTTTTGAAATTTTATCTGACTTTGTTGCTACAATCAAGATTGGAATATTATAATAATGCAACCATTCATACATCGACACATCATCGTCACTTGGCTCATGGCGTGCGTCAACTAAGCTAACAACGCCACGTAATTGTTTACGTGATGTGATATATTCTTCAATCATATGACCAAATTCTTCACGCTGCTTTTTAGAAACTTTGGCATAGCCATAGCCAGGAACATCAACAAAATACAACTTATCTTCGACATTATAAAAATTTAGTGTCTGTGTTTTTCCCGGTTGTGATGATGTTCGTGCAAAATTTTTACGTTGAATTAACGTATTAGTTAATGATGATTTACCAACATTCGAACGCCCAACTAATGCAATTTCGGGCTTGCCGTCTGTTGGATACTGTGCGGCCGAAACTGCACTCATCACCATATCAACATTGTGTACATCCATTATTTCACCTTTTTCAACTGTAATTCTGGTTGTTCCCCATCAATAACACTAGCTTTGGTAATAATGACTTTTGAAACATCATCACGACTGGGGATATCATACATGACATCTTTCATAGTTAACTCAATAATTGATCGTAAACCGCGCGCACCAGTATGTCGTTTAATAGCTAATTCAGCCATCGCTTCTAGTGCGTCTGGTTGAAATTCTAATACAACATCATCTAATCCCAATAAAGCTGTGTATTGCTTAATCAGAGCATTTTTAGGTTCGGTCAAAATCCGTGTCAAATCGTCTATTTTTAATTCATCCAATACAGTTACAATGGGTAAACGGCCAATAAATTCAGGAATTAAACCAAATTTGGTCATATCCTCTGGCTGAACATGTTCAAGGATATTTTCAGATTCTAGGGCGATAGCATTATCGTTTGCATCCGACCCAAATCCAATAACTCGTTCACCTAAACGTTCTTTAATAATTGTATCTATCCCAGCAAAAGCGCCACCAACAATAAATAAAATATTGGTCGTATCTACTTGAATCAACTCTTGCTGTGGATGTTTTCGACCACCCTGTGGTGGTACGCTAGCAATCGTGCCTTCTAGCATTTTTAGAAGTGCTTGTTGGACCCCTTCACCCGAAACATCTCGTGTAATTGAAACGTTTTCAGATTTTTTTGCAATCTTATCAATTTCATCAACATAAATAATACCATGTTGTGCCGCATCGATATCAAAATTAGCTGACTGCAATAATTTCAATACAATGTTTTCAACATCTTCTCCCACATAACCAGCTTCTGTTAATGTTGTGGCATCAGCTATCGCAAAAGGTACATCTAAAATACGAGCTAAGCTTTGTGCTAAATATGTTTTACCAGAACCAGTAGGCCCGATCAAAGCAATATTGGATTTTTGTAATTCAACATCAGTTGTTGGTGTATAGTTTTCATTGATACGTTTATAATGATTATATACTGCAACTGCAAGTGTCTTTTTGGCATCATCTTGTCCAATCACATAATCGTTTAATTCTGCAACGATTTCATGCGGTGTAGGTAATGCTAGTGTTATCGGTTTTGCTACTGTTTGATCCACTGTTTGATCCACTGTTAATTCCTCACTCATGATGTTTTTTGCTAAATCCACACACTCATTACAAATATAAATGCCACTTGGTCCAGCAACAATTTGTCGTACTTCACTCGCAGATTTGCCGCAAAAACTGCAATAAATTTCTTCTTCCAAATCTGGTGTCTGTG
>AEMJ01000827.1 GCA_000166735.2 Leuconostoc inhae KCTC 3774
AAACGATCATAATAAAGCTTATTTGACGGCGTTTGTCGATTTATATGCAGGCGAAGTCCTGTCGTATCATTTAGCCAAAACACCAACCATGACGCTTGTCATGCGACCATTAAAAGCATTGTCAAAGCATCGTGGAGCTATTATTCATAGTGATCAGGGATTCCATTATCAGACACCGATGTTCATTAACACGTTGAAGGATTTTGGCATGACGCAAAGCATGAGCCGTAAATCAACACCAGTCGACAATGCACCGATTGAGAGCTTTTTCCATATTTTGAAAGCCAATATCGTGCATCATAAACAGTACGAATCATTTCATGATTTCAAAGTGGTCGTTGACGACTTTATCAATTATTACAACAATCACCG
>AEMJ01000826.1 GCA_000166735.2 Leuconostoc inhae KCTC 3774
GAGCTAAAACGCTCGCCAATGCTACGCGTTGTTTTTGCCCACCAGATAGCATATGTGGCTCTCGATCTTTGAAATCTTGCATGCCTACTATTTTTAATGCCTCGTCAATCACAGCAGGCATCTCACTACTTGGCATTTCCTTATTTTCCAAACCAAATGCAACGTCATCAGCGACAGTTGCGCCAA
>AEMJ01000825.1 GCA_000166735.2 Leuconostoc inhae KCTC 3774
CATTCGTTCATCTGCAACTTCAGAAGAAGCTAAGACACGCTTGATTGATGGTTATTCACTATCTGATAAGCAAGCACAAGCCATTTTAGATATGCGATTAGTACGTTTAACTGGTTTGGAACGTGATAAAATTGAAGACGAATATCAAAAGTTAGTTGCTTTAATTACTGATTTGAAAGATATTTTGGCACATGAAGAACGTGTTGATCAAATAATTTATAATGAATTATTAGAAATTCAAACAAAATTTGGGGATGCACGTCGTACAGAATTACAAGTTGGCGATGTGACC
>AEMJ01000824.1 GCA_000166735.2 Leuconostoc inhae KCTC 3774
ATGTTTTGATGATACAATTGACATTTACACTAGCAATCTTACTTACAATAGATAAGTATACCTATTTTTAAAAAAAATGTAAACATCCTTCTAAAATATGCGTTAAAATAATAGTAAGAAATTTTAAGAAAGTAAATGTGTTTTTCTTTCAATTTACAATGTTGATGGTAGTAAATTATAGTTACATCACTTTGATTGAAAAAGTTAAACACCTAAATAATATGCCAGATAGACCAAAAATTGTTATTATTGGCGGTGGCTCGGGTTTGCCAGTTATTATTAAGCCGTTAGTTAAAAAGAATATCGATCTCACTGCAATTGTTACAGTTGCAGATGATGGCGGATCCAGTGGATTGCTACGAAATTATATTAATATTGTGCCACCAGGTGATATTCGTAATATTCTTGTTGCAATGTCTCATGTTGATCCTGAAATTACACAGGTCATGCAATATCGTTTTGATGCTAAAGNTGAT
>AEMJ01000823.1 GCA_000166735.2 Leuconostoc inhae KCTC 3774
AAAAAAGAAATCCAAATTGGATTTCTTTTAATTTATATTGCCCCTGCTGGATTCGAACCAGCGCATAGCGGTACCAAAAACCACTGCCTTACCACTTGGCGAAGGGGCAATAGTTAATCTTTTTAGCCGTTAACTATTAAATCGGCTATGGGAGCGGTAGGATTCGAACCTACGAACCCGAAGGAACGGAGTTACAGTCCGTCGCGTTTAGCCAGACTTCGCTACACTCCCATATCTCAAACAACTATATAATAATACCAAATTTCTCAAGAGTTAGCAAGCATTTTCGAAATTTTATATTCATTCTATCAGATTACATCGACAAAAAGACTATAAAAAACATAAAAAAGCACCACAAGATTGATACAACAAAATAAACACAGCGCATTGAACATTTATTTTGTTTAAGTATCTCATTAAATGCAGTACTTTTTAAAACGGTCTAAATTTTTTTGTTAACGTCTTTTAAAGTATGTCATCAATCCGACAACTAACAATACAACAACACTGATTGCGGATACCATAATAGCGACACGATGGAGCAATGTTTTATGATATGTGAGGTGAAGTGTACGGTTTCCTTTCGGATCAACTGCCATTTTGCCTTTAATCGTTGTTATAGGCAATATTTTATTATTAGCCCCAATAACTTGCCAACCCTTATAATTTGTCATCGGTAACAGCACTTGCTTAGCTGATGTCGGCACATTCGCCACTGTAAAGACATAGCCCTTATGTGTCAATTGCAAAGAACTTAGTTTCCCGTCAATGTAAATGCGTTTGGCATCTCTATTATCTCCCCAACTTCCTACTTGATAATTGTTGACAAATTTAACACGTCCTTGCCCTAAATAATCTTTACTACCCAAAGGCAATTGATAATAATGCTGAATTTGGTAGTCAAAATCAGCATTAGAAACTGTTTTTGGTAATTGCTTTTTGCCAACTTGATAATTAGCAATATTTGCTGAACCGCCATTATAATAAGTTGTTACTTGCATTTTCCAAGCGCTAAATATCGCCAATACAATCCCTGTCACAAATAACCAACCAACAGTTTTCTGTTTTAATAGGCCTATCTCACTAAATTTTTCCAGTCCCTCAATAACAAACAACAGTCCTAACAACATAATAATTGGATAAAAACGTCCCATCATTTGAAAGACATGCAATGGTGTTTTAGTTAAAATTTCTATTGGTGTGTAAAAAATTGCAATCAGGCTAATTGCTAACCAACCACCAATTATCTGAACGTGATTAGAAAATGATCGCGTGTATAATAACCCTAATACAACCACAATGCTCATCACGAATACAAAAACACCAACAGGTATTGCGGTCCAATTTAACGTTGCTTGATTACTAATTGACGATGAAATCGAATCCCAAACACTGGTTGCCTGAAAAAACGTTCGCGCCGGCAATTTTGTCTGATAAAATCTGTTGAATAAACGGCATAACATAAAAAGCAGACAGTAACAGTGTTAGTATACCAGCTTTAACTAACTGCCATAATTTCCCTGTTGTCGCTTGTTTTTTATACAAAAATACAATAAACATTATTGTCAGCACAATGAGAAGTAAAAGTGCAGACAACACATGATTAGTCACGGTTATTGTACTTACGATACTGGCAAAAACCCAACTTTTCCGCGCCGTAAACATGATGGCGTAAAAGGCAGCTAATACAGCTGGAAATAGTAAAATACCAATAAGTTCGCCAGGCAATCCTCGTACCTTTATTTGACCAAATGTGACAGGTGCTAGTACATATAATGTACTAAAAGCAAAAGACTTTAACTTTGAACGACCACCCGTGAAAAATAATGACCCAGCATAATAGTTTAACCCCATAGCAGTAGTTAATAATATGATATACCCAGCAAGTACAGCGGTTATCGCCTGATGTGTCCAAAAATAAATCAATGCTACGAGATATGTGAAGGAATAGCCATAAAATAAATTCACGCCATAACCATTTTGACCAAAGGTGTATGCTGAAATGTCAGGTAGCCATTTTCCGTTCTCGAACCCCTTCGTTAATTCATACATCCGAGATAAGTGAAAAGGCACATCCCATGAATTCATATACATTGTCTGTTTAACAATTTGTGGTCCCATGCTTGCAATGGCCAAAATTAAGAATATAAGCAGTAATTGCCACCAAGTTATTTTTTTATCCAACGCATTCTTTTTCCCCTAAAAAGTATAATAAACTACTATTATACACGATATAGGACTATAACAATGAATCTACTGATTTTTATGGACAAAATCATTCAAAATTATATGACCTATAGCAAATGGCCTTACCAAATCTGCACGCGATCATTTGAAGCTAGCCACATTTTGTCATCAGGTCTCACATCAAATGCATCAAAGAATTCATCAAAATTTTTCACTTGTACATTAACACGTAGTGCTGCTGGCCCATGGGGGTCAGACGCAGCCAATAAACGCATATATTCTGGACGTGCTTTCATACGCCAAATTGTTGCCCAACTCTCAAAAAAGGCTGTTGCCGAGAAATCTGAATCTAATTTAGCAGCTGCTAATGCTGCAGCTAAGCCACCCAAATCCGCAACATTTTCAGATACAGTTAGCTTGCCATTCACTTTGGCACCATATGAATCTAGACCATCGAATTGTTTGACGATTTTATCTGTACGCAATTTAAACGCTGAAAAATCAGCCGTTGTCCACCAATTATTTAAACTACCATATTCATCAAATGATGCCCCGTTCGTATCAAATGCATGAGAAATTTCATGTGCAATCACCGCGCCGATACCACCATAGTTAGCTGATGATGATTGTTTCAAACTGTAAAATGGTGCTTGTAAAATAGCCGCTGGAAAAACAATTTGATTTTGTTGTGGATCATAATACGCATTGACTAAATGTGCTGGCATATGCCATTCGCTACGGTCAACTGGTTGATGCCACTGTGCCCATGTATGTGCAATTTCAATTTGTCTAAATTGTGTCGCTGTGTCAAATAAAGTCATGCCAGGGTGCACTATTTTTTTGTACAAACGCTCTGGCAGTTTCTCTGGATAGCCAATGTGAGGTACGATTGTATTAAGTTTGATAATGGCTTTTTGACGTGTTGCATCATCCAGCCACTGATTAGATTGCAAACGTTGTTTGAAAACATCAATCATTGTTGCCACTTTATGTTCAACATCTATTTTAGCTGCTGGTGAAAAATTATCTTGTGCATAATAAACGCCAATTGCTTGGTTAAATGGCTGTGCGGCCAGATATACAGCCGCCTTTTGAGAAGCCATGGCTTCTGGCAATCCGGTCAATTCACGTTGATATTGACCACCTAGCACACGCAATTCGTCAGATAAATAACTGGTAAATTGATTAGCGACCGTTACAATGAGATACGCCTTCAATAATGGCCAAGCTTTTTCTGAATAAAATTGATCAGCTGCAGCCCAAAAACGTTCTTCTGGTACAATAATTTTATCTGGTTTTTGTCCAATTAGTTCAGTTAGAATATCATTGAGTGGTAATTCTGGTGCCAAATTGGTAAATTGCTGCCAGTCATATGGATGGTATAACTTAGCGTACTCATGATTTTCTTCTTGGCTCAACACCACATTGGCAGCACGTGCATCAAGTGCTAGATACTGATCAATTAATTCAGTTGTTTCAGATTTTGAGAAACCAAAATGTGGTAACAGACTTTCTTGTTCCTCACGAAACTTAGCCAACAATATTTTGCCTTGTGCATGATCCTTTTCATAGTAGGTTGTATCTGGCAAAAGAATGCTTAAAGCCCCAGCCCATAAAACATTTGTTTGCGCATCTTTGAAATCCGGTTCAACACCTAACGGTAAGGCATTAGGAAACCCTGACTTTTCTAGTTCAACAATATGACTTGCAAAATCCGCAAACGAGGTATAGCTTTGATACTTTTTAATCAATGGTTGCACAGGTGATGTCCCTAATTCATCCCGTGTCTTGGTATCAATAGTTAAACGATGATACGCAACAAAATTTTTCAAAATCGGCGATTCTGGTATCATATCACCATTTTGCCATTTTGCTGTCGTTGTCATCAACCATTGTTCAATTTCATCAGACAAGTCGCTAAAACCACCTGTTCGTGGTTTATCATTAGGAATAACTGCTGTCTTCTCCCAATCACCATTAATTGCTTCGAAAAAATCATCTTGTAATCGTACCATATTACCCTACTTTCTCATTAATAACTCACACTAATTATACACATTTTTCATTTTAATTTCATGATGTTGTGCAATATAAAAGCTGTCATAGATGTAAAAATTCATGACAGCTTTTAATGATTTATTTATTTTGTTGTAATTTATATAAAGCAACTTCTTCATCTGTTGCCAAAACAAAATGGCCTGGATTTGCTTCAATCATATGCCGTTCTTTACCATCTGTTTCAACTGTTGTATCATACTCAACGTGTTGCCTGAGACTCTCGACTTCTGGATCTGGTACAGGAATCGCTGATAATAAACTCTTAGTATACGGATGCAGTGGATGATTGTATACAGCGTCAGCCGTTCCAATCTCTAATAATTTACCCCAATGCATAACGCCAATACGATCAGAAATATACTTTACCATTGATAAATCATGGGCAATGAAGAGATAAGTTAATGAATGTCTCTTCTGTAACTCTTTCATTAAATTAACAACTTGAGCTTGGATAGAAACATCCAGCGCTGAAATGGGTTCATCAGCTATAATGAATTGAGGATCGACTGCTAATGCCCGTGCAATCCCGATTCGTTGCCTTTGACCCCCTGAAAATTCATGTGGATAACGCGTTGCATGGTCTTCATTTAAGCCAACCAATTTTAATAATTGTTGTACTTTATTATCGCGATCTGTTCTATCTTTAGCCAGTTTATTGATATCAATACCTTCAGCAATGATGTCACGTACTTTCATACGTCCATTTAAACTTGCTTGTGGATCTTGAAAAATCATTTGCGCATTTTTACGAAATTCTAATAATGCTTTGCCTTTCAAGTGAGTGACATCTTCACCATTAAACAGTATTTTACCAGCAGTTGGTTCATGCAATTTTAAAATTGTCCGACCAATTGTTGTCTTACCAGAACCTGATTCGCCAACTAAACCAAATATTTCACCTTCGTAAATATCAAAAGTGACATGGTCAATGGCGCGAACTTCATTAGCCTTCCCTTTATTAAAATAAAGTTGCAAATCTTTAAGCTCAACTAACTTCTTCGGTGTCTCTTCCGTCATGATTGAGCCTCCTGTCCTTGAATTTCTCGCCATCTTTCCCAACGCTTTTGAATTTGTTCAGGCGGCGTCACTTTGGGAGCACGCTCATCAAGCAACCAGGTTGCTGCATAATGTGTATCACTCACCCGAAAGAATGGGGGCTCTTCCTTTAAATCAATAGCTAAAGCATATTCATTACGTGAGGCAAAGGCATCGCCAGTTGGTGGTTCTAACAAATCTGGTGGCGTGCCAGGAATCGCTACCAAAGAACCCACTTTAGTATCTGTTGTTGGCATTGAATTTAACAACCCCCAAGTGTAAGGATGCTGTGGGTTAAAGAAAATTTCGTCAACTGTACCATACTCAACAATTTTACCAGCATACATAACTGCAACACGGTTAGCCATACCAGCAACAACACCCAAATCATGTGTAATAAAAATAATTGAGCTGCCAGTATCTTTTTGTAATTCTTTCATTAATTTCAAAATTTGTGCTTGGATGGTCACATCCAATGCGGTTGTTGGTTCATCAGCAATCAATATCTCAGGATCTACTGCTAAGGCAATGGCAATCACCGCACGCTGTCGCATACCACCAGACCATTGGTGTGGATAATCATTAATATGTTCTTCAGCATTGGGAATGCCAACGCCTTTCATTAACTCTAATGCACGTGCCAAAGCTGCTACTTTTTTCATTTTGCGATGTTTCATCAAAGGTTCAGCAATTTGCATGCCAATCCTCATCGTTGGATCTAGGCTAGTCATGGGATCTTGGAAAATCATAGCAATTTCGTTACCACGAACAGACTGCCATTCTTCTTCCTTCAAATCAAGTAAGTTACGATCTTTAAATATTAATCGTGAATTATCTGGAATTAAAGCGTTTTTTGCATTTAAGCCCATCAATGTTTTTGTCGTGACCGACTTACCAGAACCAGATTCACCAACAATGGCCAAAGTCTCGCCTTTGTTGAGATCAAAAGACACGTCTCGAATTGCTTGCACAGTTCCTGCATACGTGTTGAAGTTTACGTGCAAATTTTCAACTTTTAAAATTGGATTACTCATAATCTGCACACCTCTTAGTCTTCACTCGCACGTGGATCAAAAGCATCACGTAAGCCATCACCTAAAAGAATGAAAGCTAATGATACTAAGACCAACACTGCTGATGGAATTAATATTTGATAAGGATAGAACTGCAACATAGCTTGTGCATCAGAAATCAATGATCCCAAAGACGCAGTTGGTGGTTTGACCCCCAAGTTAATTGCTGACAATACTGCTTCAAACATAATTGCATTTGGTACTGTCATCATAATTTGAACAATAATCGTACCAGCCATATTTGGAATTAAATGTTTGATTGCAATCTTAAGTGAGCTTTCACCTAACGATTTTGCTGCCAAAACATAATCACGTTCTTTCAGTGTTAACGTCATATTACGTACCTGACGTGCCATGCCAAGCCAACCTGTCATAGCAATAGCTAAGATAATTGACAACACACCGCCACCAAGTAGTAGACCAAGCATAGTGACAATAATCAAATTCGGAATGGATGATAATATTTCAATAATACGTTGCATCACATTATCAATCCAACCGCCCTTCCATCCGGAAAATACACCATAGGCGACACCAATAAGTAAATCAATCAAAGTTGCAACAATCGCAACCAATAATGAAATACGTAAACCAACTGTCACACGCTTGGCGACTGAACGACCGATATTGTCCGTTCCCAAAATAAACTTTTTATTTTCAGGCACACCTTGCGATTCATATACATTAGTCGCTGTTGTATCGCCAGGTGCCTTTATTTTCCCATTCCAACCAGGAATTGGTAAGCCAGAATTAGGCGGTAAGTTCTTATATACGCCAACTTTATCAGAATTGAATGCGTTAGCATTTTTTTGTGGTACAAATATATTTGATAAGACCGCAAAAGCCAAAATAAATATTAAGAACCACAATGAGATAACCGCAAGCTTATTAAGCTTGAGTCGACGCCAGGCATCTTGCCAAAATGACAAGGCCGGCTTTGAGATATGTTCGTTGGCTTTAGAATTTTGTGCGCCAACGATGACAAAATCTTCAGTATTTGCTGCCATCATAAGCCTCCTTATTGCAAACGAACACGCGGATCAATAATTGCTGTCAAAATATCCGTGATCAAAATCATAACCATCAACATAGCTGAATAGACGATCGTAGTTCCCATAATAACTGGAAAATCCTTTGAAGGAATTGACAAAACAAATTGTTGACCAATACCAGGTATTGAGAAAATTTGCTCGATTAATGTTGATCCCGTCAATAAACCTGCAGCCATTGGCCCAATCAGTGTCAAAACTGGAATCATAGAATTACGATAAGCATGTTGGTTAACTACCTCTTTAGCACTCAATCCTTTAGCTTTAGCCAACTGTACATAATCTGAACTTAACGATTCAATCATTTCTGAACGAACAAACCGTGTCGTAATAGCTGCTGGACTCATAGCTAAAGCAAGCGTTGGTAAAACAGTTTGTGAAAATGAATCACCCCATCCTGAAACTGGGAAGAGTGGCCATTTAAATCCAAACAAATAAACCAAAATAATGCCTAAGATAAAGCTTGGTATTGAGATCCCAAGTGTTGAGATAATACCTAATGTACCATCAATTTTATTGTTTTTATTACGTGCAGATGCAGCACCCATAAATAGTCCTGCAATAACGCCAACTACCAATGCTTGTGCACCCAACTGCGCTGAGATAGGCAAACGCTGACCAATTAACATGCTAACTGGCTGATTTTGATATTGGAATGATATGCCAAAATTACCATGAGCCGCACCAATTAAGTAATTCAAGTATTGTTGCCAAAGCGGTAAATCTAAACCGTACGTTGATTTCAACTGTGCTATTGCTTCCGGTGTTAATTTAGGGTTAGTAAACGGCGTTCCAGGCATGATTTGCATCAAGAAGAATGTCGCAGTAACCACTAAGAAAAGCGTAAAGATAAGTAACAGCAGTCGTTTTAAAATATATTTCCACATAATATCATCTTCCTAAACAAATAAGAACGAATTCTTATTTGAAATTAAATATTTTCTTACGATCTATCATTACTTGCGATATGCGTACTTGAAGTCTTGAAGCAAACCTGTTGTGTTTGCCACAACGCCTTTGACATCAGGATTCTGCAAAGCGTAATGTGCCCTGAACATCAATGGACTATAATTCGCATTTTTAAACAAAGCTGCTTCTGCATTTTTATAATCCATATCACGACTCGACTGGTCTAATGCATCTTTTGTTTCAGCCTTATTAACGGCATCAGTGTATGCGTCATTTATAAACTTGCCATCATTGTAAGAACCATTATTTTTAAACAAATCATAGAAAGTTGAACCTTCAGGATAATCACCACCCCATGCAGTTAACAATATCTCAAAGTTTTGAGTCTGAGCATCTTGTAATCGTTGCTTAAATGGTACAAATTTTTGATTGATTGTCAAACCTGGCAAAGCTTTCTGCCAAGAACCTTGCAAATAGTCAACAACGACTTTGTTAGCCGGTTGATCCGAAGCTGCTTCGATTGTCAAAGTTGCTTTTGTTTCGCCAATTTCTTTCAATCCTTCAGCAAATAATTTGGCTGCTTTATTTTTATCATACGTATATCCAGGTGCAACATACTTAGCTAAGTCTTCACCACTTGCTGTCTTAGCTAATCCTGTTGGTACCAACGCTGTCCCAGCTGTAGATACACCGCCAGTGACTTCTTTAACAAGTTCATCACGGTTTGTAGCCAAATTCAAAGCCTCTCGAATTTTAGTATTTGCCAAAAATTTATTTGTTCCTGTTTGGTTGTACTCAATATAATCCGTTCGTGCTTCTGGTACCTTAACACTGTCTTTACTGCCCTTATTGGCACTATAAAGATCTGTTGTCGTTAAGGGCGCTTCATCTAATTTACCTTGTTTATAAAGTTCCACTGCCGTTTCAGGCTTTTTGACAACTTGATATGTTAATGTTTGTGTTTTAACATTTTTAGCATCCCAATAGTTTTTGTTCTTTACAAGTTCGAATTTACCATTAGTACCATTCCAACCCTTAAAAGTATAAGGGCCTGAATACAATTGTTTTTCGGATGTTGTGCCATAGGACTTACCTTGCTTAGCAACAAACGATTCCTTTTGAGGCATGAAATTTGAAAAAGTCAATAAGTACTCAAAATGTGGCATTGGATGTGCTAAATTAAAGGTCACTGTGTTTCCTTTAGAGGTAACACCCAATTGACTTACTTTTTCTTTACCTGCTACAATTTCATCTGCGTTTTTAACACCTGATGCAAGATAAGCATATTGTGAAGCTGTCTTAGGGTCGACAATTCGTTGCCATGAATAAACAAAATCCTGTGCTGTTAACTTTGAGCCATCAGACCATTTTAAACCACTACGTAATTGAGCAGTATACGTTAGCCCATCACTTGACACTTTAATAGATTTAGCTAAATCAGGGATCGCCTTGCCTTTCGCATCAACTCGCAACAAGTTAGATCCTGAATTACCAATAATCTGGTTAGAATACTGATCTGTATTTTTTGAAATATCTAACGTTTGAATATCTGTTGGTAGTGAATAATTTAATGTCCCTTTTTCAGCGGCTTTTTTACCACCCCAGAGACCTGCAGCACGTGTACCACCACCGACAACAACAACAACAGCGACTGCGCCGATAGCCACTTTTTTCCATGTATCCATACTAATATCCTCTCAACATATGTCAGTCATTTTTTAAATACACATTAATAAATAATACTATATCATTTAATATTCTCATATACAACTAATAATCAATCATTATATCTTGTGAGATCACTTTTAAATAAAATAAGAATCAACTAACGTCAATTCTTAATCTACTCATTCAAACTGATTTGTTACTACACAATATTTATTTCTTAACTGCTAATTTCCAATCTTGATTCAATCCAGTTGAATTAAGAACAATACCGGTCACCTTAGGATTTTGTAATG
>AEMJ01000822.1 GCA_000166735.2 Leuconostoc inhae KCTC 3774
GCTAACAGAAGATGATACCTTGTTAAATTATTTAGCTGCTGATTTTAGTGAAAGAAATCTTGTCAGTGCTGGCGTTTCAGCAAGACCATATATGGTTCATCGTCTTGACCGTGAAACATCGGGCGCGGTCATTGTAGCCAAAAAATCCTGTTATTGTGCCAATATTAAACCGAATGTTGGCTAGAATAAAAAAATCAAAACGTACTTAACTTGGCTATGGGTCGCTGGACAAAATGAGTAGTAAGTTCTGGG
>AEMJ01000821.1 GCA_000166735.2 Leuconostoc inhae KCTC 3774
CGAAAAAATGGCGACTACTAGAAATCACCTTAGTCCTTAATAATTTGGTCAAAGGCATAGTTCAGGTGTTTACTTCCCAATTAGCTTAGTTATCCGAAACATATTTTTTCAGGGTACAATTTTGAGCAGTCCAAAAACTATGAACACAAAAACACCTGACAGCTGGTAATCCATCACAACCACTAGAGTTGTGAAACACTACCTGTCATCAGGTGTTTATTTTTTATATGAAGCCACCAAAAGCATTTTCAGGATCAATTGGTTCATGTTTTGTCACAATTGTTTGTTTGTTAACAAACGTATCAATACCTAAATCACCCAATTCACGGCCGTAGCCCGAATTTTTAACGCCGCCAAATGGTAACTCTGGCAGAGTACCACCAAAACTATTAACAAACACAACACCAGTTTCAATTTTAGAAGCCACTTCGGCAGCATGATCTGCATCGCCACCAAAAACAATTCCACTTAAACCATAGTGTGAATCATTAGCTAACGCTATCGCTTCTGCCTCATCTTTTACTTTGAATACTTCTCCGACTGGACCAAAGAATTCTTGATAGAAAGCAGGATTTTCTTTGGTAATACCTGTCAAAATAACAGGTTCAAACAAAGCGGCCGGTTGCGTTTGCTCAACACTACCAAATGAAAGTGTTGCCCCTGCTTCAACGGCTTCACGAACTTGTTTGGTCAAATTTTGCTTAGCCTTTGATGTGCTTAATGGCGCCAAAGTTGTCTCAGGCTGCATGGGATCTCCCAGTTTAACCCCAGAAAAAGCCGTTTTTAGCATATCAACAATTTTATCGTAGTTTTTTCAGTAACAATAAAACGCTTTGATGATGTGCAAACTTGCCCAGCATTATAAAGTCGCGCGCCACTAATAATTTTTTTAATTTCCGACAAATCAGCATCATCTAAAATCACAAATGGATCACTACCACCTAATTCAAGAGAACTTTGTTTCATGTTTTTGCCCGCTTCGGCAGCAACTAATTGACCTGCACGTTCTGATCCTGTTAAAGCAACACCTTGGACACGGTCATCGCCAATAATTTTATTCACCTGATCATAATTAATAAATAAGTTAGTTAGTGAGCCATCTGGTAGCCCTGCTTCTTGTACAATTTTTTCAAAGGCTTCAGCAGCCATTGGCGTATTGCTGGCATGCTTTAAAACCATCGGGTTTCCTGCCACATAGTTTGGCGCAAAGACACGCATAATTTGGTAATATGGAAAATTCCATGGTTCAACCATGAGCAACACGCCGGTTGGTCTAGAAATAATTTGTGCTGGTCCAATTGAAGACACAATATCACGTGGCTTCAAAAATTCTGCTCCGTGCTTAGCATAGTAACGCGCAATAGCAACTGTAATTGCTACTTCACCTTTTGCTTCTACTAAACGTTTTCCCATTTCAATCGTTAAAATTTTAGCTAATTCATCTGCTTTTAATGCAATTAAATCAGCCACATGGCTTAACGCTTCGCTACGACTGTCTATTGGATCATTACGCCATTTTTTATATAACGCGTGTCCTCTACTAAGCGCTTCTTCAACGTAGGCATCATCATGGTTGTCATATGTCTTAACAACCTCATCTGTTAACGGATTAATTGTTTGATAGCTCATTTTATGCGACCTTTCTTGAAATCCAGACTCATTATACTTAACAACATCACAACTATAACACCTTCATATTTGGAATAAAAACATTTGACTTGTGACTTTTTAATCAAGAAATAAAAAGGTTCAGCAATCGCTAAACCGGCTAAAAATTATTCGTTTAATGATACATCAAGGCAATAACAACCAAATAAATGGTCCATGCCCAAACTATGTGCCCTAATATTTCTGAAAAATGTTCTGTAAAAGGTTGCTTTGCTGGTGAAGGTACTGTTTTTAACACGGGCATTATCACAATATGGAAGGCAAACCAAATGACAATACCATATAAAGTGCCCTGCCACATACCAATAATAGGCCATACACGATAAGTTAACGCAAACAGAATACCAAAGAAAAGAGAAAATGAAAAGTGTATCAAAAGCGCAATATAGTATACTTTTTGATCTTTAGAATAATGAACATAAGCATGTGTTATACGACGTGGCACACCCATTTGTTGTAATAATTGTTGTGGCGGATTAGTTTCATCACGTTCTTGTGTTCTCGGTGGTAAAATTGCCTCCCAACCAATTTTAACCATACCGGATATTAAACCGGCTGCAATGCCTATTAAAATACTAGTTATTATCATTTATTTGTTCTTCCTAATTTTTTTAATTATAGCACAATTCGTCTTTATTAATGTCTGAAAAGAATAATACTGATAATCATGGTTCTCTATTACGAAAACAATCTATACTCAAATTATGTCCTCTTTTAATACCACATGTTATACCAATTAGTGGACCAGTTAAGCCCAAACTGCTATTAAATCATGATATTTAATCAAATAAATTTTTCCCCCACTTGAAAAGGGAATAAAATGCTTTCATGCGTACATAGTCACACTGAGCAAATAAGAATTTCTATGGGTCAGAAATTGTCATACAAAAATACGCTTAAATTTAATTCATGGAACTAAAAGCATTGACTTAATTGAGCAGCGCAAAATCACGATTAATACAACAAGAAATATTGAAATATTTAACTTTTGGTAAAAAAACTAACAATCTTTGCTAGTTTTTTTCCATCATCTATTAAATTACTTGATACTATTTAAGCTGTTCATTACATATTGAATAAGAATAAAGAATAACGATAAAATAGTGGCTATTGTTAAACCAAACATTATTGCTTGATGAGCTGCCATAAATAGTATCAAAAATCCAAAGATTACAACAAAGTAAATCACCCAAATGCTGATTATCAAGCCAATATATATCATATAATCACGATATTTTTTAATCACTACTATACCTCACAATGTAAATATTTGTTTTCTTTTAACTTCTTTATCATCCATTTCTTTGCTATCTACATAAGCCGGATCTTTTTAAAATAGCGATGTATTTTCCACCATTTGAAGGAGAGAAAATATCAGTACTATTACAAAACTTTTGCTTTTTTGCTGAATTGATTATGAACATATGTAGAAGCCTTATTCCAAGATGTTACTTCCTTTAGTTGGCCTTGCATCACAATTCTACCTTGATCGGCAGTATAGTCACATGTAATTAATGTTACCAGTTTTTTCCGTTAACAGGATTTGTAACATCAATGTCCGTTGGCCTGACAATTTTCACTGAAGTTGTTTCATATACATAAACATTTTTCAAATCTGTTAAATAAATTTTTTCACCCACTGTACCGCGGTAGTAAATAGGAGAAAATAACAAATTTTTATGATTACTCCCCTGCACAAAATGACTCGCTAGAGAATAGTTGTCCTCTCCCATTTTTTGATCCTGATACAGCGTACCGGCACCAAGAGATAAACTATCATCACTTGTACCTTTAGAAATAGGCAAATTAATGTCCAAATCCGGAATACAAACCAAACCAATATAACCAGGTCTACTAACAATCCCACTTAAAACTCCGCTGCTACTCAGAGGCTTTGATTTATTCCAATTAAATTCGCTTTTAACAACTTTTTCCGATTCGGATTTAGCAATTATTTCACGAGAAATTGTTGGTTTGTAATTTTTAATTACATAGTGCTCGATTGGCTTGTTAAATATCATTGCAAAACTCAGAGTAAATAATACAATAATCAACAGATACCAAAATATTTTTTAAACATTATAGTTCCATTCTGAAAAAGGCTTCCATAATAAGGAAACCTTTTCTCAAATATAATTCTGTGCCAAAAATTTAACAAATAGTTAATAGATTATATCTTACGACGTTTCCAGCTAACTAACCCAAATGTTGCAACTAAGATGACGCTTCCAATGACAACTTCCCAAACAGTATTCGCTTCGCCTGTATTAGGCAAAGTTTTATCATTTGATTTGTTGTTACTTGGTGTTACTGGTGTTACTGGTGTTACTGGTGTTCCTGGTGTTCCTGGTGTTCCTGGTGTTCCTGGTGTTCCTGGTGTTCCTGGTGTTCCACTTTTAGTGTACACGACAGTTTTTTCAATATCTTTTGTATCAGCTGTAATTCCAGTGATCTTATCAATTTGCTCTTGGTCTGGCTTATAACCAGAAATTGTTGGTGATACTACCTTACCAAATGTTGTACCGTCAGATGCTTTCCACCCCCCATACGTTTTTTCGCCAGTTACCCTATCTGTTGAAACTGTGCGATCAAATTTAATTGGTGTTGCCTTGTAATCATCAGCTGCTTGGCTACCATCCTTGTAAACATAGTGGACAGTTTCATGAATCACCTTGCTTT
>AEMJ01000820.1 GCA_000166735.2 Leuconostoc inhae KCTC 3774
GTGAAGAAAGTTCAAAGACCACGCTTTCAACTGTGGGTATGTCATGCTAAATATAAAACTAAATAGCATGGCTAAAATCAGCTCATACAGTATATGCCCAACTTGATTTAAAATGCGAAATGCCTTTTGAAATAAGTTGATCAGTATTTAAGACATTCGTATATTGATGTATTA
>AEMJ01000819.1 GCA_000166735.2 Leuconostoc inhae KCTC 3774
GATAGCGATTGGATTTGATGAACTGCGACAATCAGTTGATCTCAATGGTAAGAGGGTGCTATTGACCGGATTTGGTGCAGGCTTTACCTATGGCAGCATATTGTTAGAATTTTAAAGAAAAATTAAGTACGTTAATAAAATATAAGTTTTAAAAAGGTAGAATTAATCAAAATTTTTGTTT
>AEMJ01000818.1 GCA_000166735.2 Leuconostoc inhae KCTC 3774
TCAAAGCTAGATGAAGATATTGTTTCACGTACGACTTTTGATGCGATGCAACAAGAAAATGATCAATTGTTAGATCAGTTAGAGACGTTGAAGCTGGATGTTTCAGAATTAACAGAAAGAAATCAACATTTAACAGAACAATTAACACGTAGT
>AEMJ01000817.1 GCA_000166735.2 Leuconostoc inhae KCTC 3774
CGTTGTCTTGCCCCCTGGTGCCGCTGCCAAATCCAAAATACGTTCGCCTGGTTTGGGTTGAACGACTTCGCCGACAAACTGTGCTGAAGGCTCTTGAGAGTATACCACGCCAGTCACATGTGCTATAGAGTGGCCTGAAACCGCAACCAAAA
>AEMJ01000816.1 GCA_000166735.2 Leuconostoc inhae KCTC 3774
CAATATAATAACAACTTTATATAGCTATGTCAAATTGTTTTATTATATCCATGCTATTTTTAGCAAGAATTTTTCTCCAAAAAACGATTTTTAAATATTTAATTAAATCATTTCCAAATGCAATTGTTCTGGTTTTGCCCAACCCATTTTACGCATGAAACGATATCCAATAAAAGATACAATAATTGGCACACCAACACCTACGATCATATAAGCAGCAAATGCAGCGGGATTTGATCCTGCCAATGCCAATGGCACGATAAATGAGTTAAAACCAATACCAGCCATTGCGAATGGTGCAGTAACATTAAATGCGATTGTTGCAATTGGCGCGGCAATTGCAGCACCAATCATTGGCGGAATAATCAATGCGGGGTTTTCTGTCAAATTAGGAAACTGAATTTTCGGTGTCACAATACCTTGTGCGATCGTTGCACCAATTTTATTCTCTTGAAATGACATTGCAGGAAAACCAACGAACACAGCTGTTGTTCCGATTAATATTGCGCCTGCAGCTTGAGGTGATGTCACGCCAGTTGCACCAATTGCCACAGCCAAGGCTGCTGCAGAAGCAGGTGTCATTGTCATAGCCCCAAACACCATCGCAACTATCGCAGTGCCAATAATTGGGTTGATAGCAACACTAGAAGCAATAAACTTTCCAACTGCAACTAATGCTGGCGTTGTCACTGCTGCCAAATAATAGCCTGACACTGTACCAACAATTGTCGTTGCAGCCGGAACAATTACCATATCCAATGGTGTTTTACCACTCAACCACTTACCAAATAATACAGCAATAACACCAGCAATAACAGCCGAAATAGGTTGTCCAGTAGTCATCACAGCTGAACCAGCAGCTTGCGCACCTGCATACCCAGTTGCCGTTACACCTTGCACAGCTTTATCGGTGAAAAAAACAGCGTTGGCACCAACCGTTGACGCAGCCATTGCACTAAACATAACCATTGTATTTGTCTTCATTTGTGATGCAATTGCGGCGCCAAATGCAGCCGGCAACATAATTTTAGTAATTGCCCCCATTTGAACCATCGGTGCCCAATTGATAAACCCTGCTATTGTTTGCAACAACAACCCCATGCCTAAAGTAACCAAAATAGCATTTGAAACAGCCGCACTGACTTTATAAACCGTGTCACGAATTGACTCTTTTGATTCATTGACTTTGCCCTTAATATTTTCTGCTTCAACCTGACGTACATTTGATATTGCGTTTTGTGCCATAATTCTAATCTCCTTTTAATATGTGCTTAAGTTCAATTTACACTTCAGTTGAGCAATACAATCATTGGAGAAAAAGAAAAACGCCCCAACGATTGCTCGTTAGGACGTTTTCACGTCATATTCCTAACCAGCTACATAAACTTACTTTTAAAGTCTAGTAGCTGATCTTGCTCAAATAACAACCAACTAGACTCAAATGAGAAGGAGGTTGAGGAGAAGTGCACTGTTCACTTGTTTATAAAAAGCTTTAATCATGTTATCTCTCCTTATTACTGAGCAATTACTTGCTTACTTCTTGATGTGTAATACTATACAGATATAAATTTAAAATGTCAATAGTTTTATTTTTATCATTATAAATACATAAAAAAGATTGATGTTATCATCAATCTTTTAATCCTAAATTACATTGTTCCAAACAATCGATCACCAGCATCGCCTAGTCCTGGAATAATATACCCGTTCTTATCCAAGCCATCATCTAATGATCCCGTATAAATATCAACGTCAGGATGGGCCTCTTGCACTGCCTTAACCCCTTCAGGTGCTGAAACCAAAGTAATCAATTTAATATGTTTGGCACCACGCTTTTTCAAAGCAACAATAGCATCTTTTGCTGAACCACCAGTAGCAAGCATTGGATCAACTAGTAACACATCACGCTGATCAATATCTTCTGGTAATTTAATAAAGTATTCTACTGGTTCCAAGGTTTCTTCATCACGGTACATACCGATATGCCCAATTTTTGCTGCAGGAATCAATTGTACAATCCCATCTACCATTCCTAATCCAGCACGCAAAATAGGTACAACAGCAAGTTTTTTACCTGCTAGTTGCTTTTTTGTCGTTGTCGCCACAGGTGTTTGCACAACAACATCTTCCAACTGCAAATCACGACTTGCTTCATATGTCATAAGCATTGCAATTTCATCAACAAGTGCTCGGAAATCTTTTGTCCCGACATTCTTATTACGAATCATTGTTAGTTTATGCTGAATCAATGGATGATCCATTTCGATAAATTTTCCCATAATGTTTATATTAAGCGTGTAAAATGTAAATTACGACGCATTTCCTTTCAAATTAATTTATCTACTTCATTATAGCAAAAAATCCTCCTACAAAGTAACAACGCTAACGATAGCTTATTGAAATTTTTTCTGTTAACCAACTGACATTATCTTAATTACGAGATTTTAGCATAAAATCTGTCGTTCTCAATAATACTGAAAAATACTAATTATAAATCAGGATTACCGTCATGTCTTGGATATTTTGGTATCATAGATGAAACGATAATTCCCATTTCTAAAAACCAAGTGTTACTAATCCTAAATTATCACCAGATAGTTGTCCTAATTATACTGGAAGAATAAGATTTCTAGCACCAAAGAACATAACAAAAATAAGCGATGTGACCAACACAAACTGTTTTCAAGTTTTTTCTACCATTATTTGGTTTCTATAACATGCATGACCACATCACCAAAACCTTCTGAAAATGTGGCACGCCATTCCCCCGCAACTAAATTAAAAGGCAACATGAACGTCCCTGTCGAAGCGCGTGTCCCAACAGGAAATTTTTTCCTTGCTCTGCTAATTTACGTACTAGCCATTGTAACGCTATTAATGGATTCCCAAGAACCTCAGAGCCGAATCCATTCCCTTTTTGATGCCCATTGTGTGTTAATTCAGCTTGAATTTTAACTAAATCTGTAACTTTTAAGTTTGCACCATCTTTTTCTGCTCCTGAAACTACTGCCCCACCAACAGCCGAATCACTCAAAACTAAAAACTTATCTAGTGTTGGAAACCAATTTTCAAATCTTGAATCAGGTACTTCAAGTGTCGGTGCAACAGTTGTATTAACTAGTAACGCCTCAAGATCCATGTCCACTGTTAATGCCGACTTAGCTGTGAACTGTAATTCAACTTCTACAAGTGGTTCATTATAGTCTCCTAAAGATAATGCCGCTTCTGTTTTTAGAAAACGTGATACAATCTGGGCACCATAAAGTGGAGAATTTGAATCAAACATTGCCTGTGTTTTGGTGAAGTTAACGACACTTTATAGCCAGCCGTTGGTTCCTCCTTTAAAGACATCACAGCATCTTGTACTGCATAAGCAGTATCAAAATCATTAACCACGCCAACATAAGTGTCACGATCCAATGGTTTATTTGTTTGACATGCAGTGAATAAATGTTGCACCAATTTTTCTTGTTCTAATGTTAATGTCATAATACTCTCCTCCTTATTTAAAACAAAAGGTCACACTGCTTTTTAAGCAGTGTGACCTTTACATGATCAGCTGCCTATCAATTAATAATTGATAGGCACAACAAACTGTCAGCACCCATCATGACATAATGATAATGCTGATAATAATTTGTGTTGTTGTATAAGATTGCTTTTTCATGTGTTTTATCTTTCTATAATTTAATATACTAATTAAAACACACGACTTAAAATGTGTCAACAGCCACTTAACTTTTTTGAATTCATCTACAATCAAGAATACTTTTTAATAAACACTGATGAGATGATACATATTAACTCAACTTCTATTTTATTTTTTATTAAAACTAAGGTATAATATGATAGTTCGCACTAATAGTTTAACAGGATAAAACGGGGACCTCCTAAGTCTTTGCTCCCAGTTCGAGTCTGGGTTAGTGCATCAAAAAACACGACTAAAAGTCGTGTTTTTTATTGCTCTCGATCTATATTAACCTTTAATATTTGCGCGTTCAGCCACTGGTAATAACACATTACCAACAACAGTAATCAAAATAAATCCAACAATCATTTCAAAAATAGCATTAAATGACACAATACCAATTAACCAGCTCAACAGATTTTGATTAGGAATACCTGTAAAATTTGTATGCATTACAGTAAAACCAATCGTCGTTAAAATAACAACACCAACTGTATTGATAAGTGCCGCTACAACACCAAGAATGCCTAATCCAAGCGTCCTAATTGTTCCTGATCGTTTACGTAAAAAATAATTAAATAATAACCCAACTAGAAAGCCGACTAGCACACGTGGAACTAATGCTGTAAAAGGATTTTGAAACATTAGTGAACCAATTGTTCCTGGGTGTGTTAACGCGTTAATAAACGACATTATTCCCCAAAATAAACCAACAACAGCACCGTATTTAGGTCCCAATAAAATACCAGCTAATGCCACTGTAAATTGTATAATTGTTGCGCTCGCACCAATTACGAATGCACCTAATGGCATCACGCCAAGCCATGGCACAATCATCTGAAGCAAAACAATCGCAACAAATAAAGTTGTCACCACATAATATTTTATTTTTTGATTTGTCATAGTTTTTTCGGCTATTAAAAAAATAGCCGCCCTTTTTTATTTATATTTACATTGTATCTTAGAAGGACACTCAAACACAACAAAAATACACTGTTAATTCGAATTAACAGTGTATTCATTTAGTTTATACGTGCCTGTTCTCTTTCATAATCAAATTTTTGTCATAATTAAAGCCATACGTTCATTTAAAAATTTAACCTGTATTAACTTTGAGAGGACATTTTGGCATTTTCAAACAATGTAATTCATTAACTATTTATTGTGAGTTTTCGAAACGTAACGCTAATACTAATTTTATTCTAATCCTTCAATCAATGCTTCTGGATAGAACTCACGTATAATATCTGCTTCATGCTTTGACAAATTTGGAAATGATGAATCTGCACCAATATCCTCATGAAACATACGATCACGCGGTGACACACCACCAACGGCATGTTTCACTGAGATCAAAACACCATCATATGATTTTACGTCAACTGCTGTTTTAGCATCAACAATGTATAACTGAGAAACCATCAAAAGTAAACGGACGTTAGCATTTAAATCAGACAACAGTTGTTGCTGTTCTGTTGTCAAATACAATGTCAAGGCTGCCTCGGCATTTTTACCAATTAGTTCGGCCGTTCGTGCTTCTTCAAGCGCCTTGTTAACTGCATCTCTCATTGACATAAACATCGACCAATTTTTCAATAACTTACTTGTGTCACCAAGATTTTGGACCTCTGGCATGTCAGAAAGATAAGCAAAACCTAATTTTTCATGTGGCAAATATTCCCAAACTTCTTCAGATGTATGAGGTAATACAGGCAGCAATAACTTTGTCAATGCTATTAATGTCTCATAAAAGACTGTTTGCATTGAACGACGTGCATGTCCAGATGGTGCTTCAACATAGACAACGTCTTTGGCAATATCCAAATAGAATGCTGACAAGTCAACGTTAACAAAATTAATAACACGTTTAAAAATATCATTAAATTGATAATTATCATATGAATCACGAACGTTTTTAATAAAATTATTTAAAACGACTGAGAAATATTGGTCATGCCCAGCTCTGTCAGTAAAAGTAATCGCATCTGTTGTATAGTTAAAATCAGCCGTATTAGCCATTAAAAATCTCAAAGTATTACGTAACTTACGATAGCTTTCAGATACTTGTTTTAAAATATCATTTGATACTGGCATATCTTGTGATGTATCAACTGAAATTGTCCATAACCGCAAAATTTCAATACCCATTTTGTCGGCTACATCAAGTGGTGATATGGTATTACCAAGTGATTTAGACATTTTGTTGCCCTTACCATCCAAAGTGAATCCTTGAGACAGTACATTTTTGTAGGGTGCATGCCCTGTAACAGCTACCGAAGTAATCAATGAGGAATTAAACCAACCGCGATATTGATCTGATCCTTCTAAATATAAGTCTGCGGGATAATCTAATTGATCACGCGTATTCATGACACCAGACCAAGAAGAACCTGAATCAAACCAAACATCCATAATATCTTCTTCTTTAGTAAACTGCCCATGAGGTGAGTGTGCGTTGGTATAGCCCTCAGGTAATAAGTCTTTAGCCTCATGCTCAAACCAATAATTCGAACCATGTGCTTCAAATAAATCAGCTACATGATTAATAATCGTTTGATCTAAAATAGGCGTTTTGTCCTCTGCATAAAAAATGGGTAATGGCACACCCCAAACACGTTGACGTGAAATAACCCAATCGCCACGATCACGAATCATATTATACAAACGCTTCTTCCCCCATTCAGGGAAAAAATTGACATGATCTAATTCATCCAAAATATTTTGACGGAACTTACCTACAGATGCAAACCATTGTGGCACAGCACGCCAAATAATAGGCTTTTTTGTACGCCAATCAAACGGATAAGAATGCGTAATTTTTCTTTAGCCAAGAACAAATTAGCCGTGGTCAATTTGTTGATGACAAGGCCAACAACATCATCGTAAAACTTGCCTTCAAAATCCGGTCCGGCATTTTTAGTCATATACCCTTTTTCATCGACTGTAACAACAACTTCTAGACCGTACTGCTTACCAACATTAAAATCATCCTCACCAAAACCAGGCGCAGTATGAACTAAACCAGTACCCGAATCAAGAGTAACGTGATCTGCATTCATAACTAATTCTTCAGCATCAAGGTCCCATGGATGATACGCTGTAATGCGATCCAATTCTTCGCCTTTATATGTTGCTAAAGTCTTATATTTATCCCAACCAAACAATGGCGCAATGACCTCTAAACGCCCTGTAGCAACGACAAATTTGCGAGTCTCTCCTGCTGGTTGAATCACTGAATAATCCATATCAGGTCCAAGAGTAATACCTCGTGAGGCTGTCACTGTAAATGGCGTAGTTGTCCAAACCACAAAATAAGTATCAGAATCTAAAATACCACGACCATCTTTCACCTGATTAGCATAGTACAAAGATGTTGAATTGATGTCATGATATTCAATTTCCGCTTCCGCTAAAGCAGATTCTGATGACCACGACCAATAAACTGGTTTTGATCCCTTGAATATATAACCTTTACTAGCCATTTCACCAAAACACGTAACTGTGCCGCCTCGAATTCTGGTTGCAATGTGATATATGGATTCTGCCAATCAGCCATAATTCCTAAACGTTTAAAATCATTTTTTGCTTATCAACTTGTTCCAAGGCAAAATCTTTTGCTAAATTTCGCCATTCAGCTTTAGGCATTGTTTTACGATCGTGACCAGCCTTTGTTAACTGCTGTTCAATTGGTAAACCATGTGTATCCCATCCTGGAACATAGGGTGCATAAAAACCAGCCATATTTTTATAACGCACAATAATGTCTTTTGAAATTTTATTCAACGCATGACCTAAATGAATATTTCCATTAGCATACGGTGGGCCATCATGTAAATTAAAATGTGGCTTGTTTTCATTTTGTGACAGACGTTGATTATACAAATCAGAATCATACCACTTTTGTTGACGAATTGGCTCAGTTTTTGGCAATGATCCGCGCATTGGAAATGCCGTTTTTCCAAGATTAAGTGTATCTTTATATTTCATAATACTATCTCCTATGTATAAATTAGCGTTAGTGACAAAATAATAAGGTGCCCTAAAACAATAAAAAACGTCCCTGTGTTTTACAACACAGGGACGTTTTCACGTGGTACCACCCAGTTTTAGTTGTCTACAAGTAAACAACTCTCAAATCAGCATTAACGGTCTGCACCGGTTAAACTTACTTAAATTTCAGTCTAACAAATTCATAACTGATTTAAAAGGCTACAGGGACGGTCATCTCCAACCACCATGACTCGCTGCACGTATGTATGCCATTCTTATTGTGTTATGCTTCTTATAATTTTTTGTCTTCGTTTTCACTTGCTTCGGGAAACACCACAATTGGTCCTTGCTCAGGAACAGTTTCCTCATTTTCTGTTTCTGTAGAATCAGGTTCAGATTCACTTGTTATCATTGACCTAACAGGCTCTTTTTCAATTGTTGCTATTTTATCAATACGATCAGCCGTTGCTTGTCCAATTGGCAAACGATGAACTGCTTCAGCTAAATCATCATTTTCTAATAGTTTACGCTGAAGTTCCAATAATTTCAAGAATGAATTTTTAAAATTTTCAACTTCAGTTCTTAATTCATTTTGTTCTTTAATCAGACCTTCATTTTCTTGTGCTAAGCTTGTTGCTTCAGCTTCAGCCTTTGTACGTGCATCACTAATAATCTTTGTGGCTGCTTCTTGAGCATGTGTTAATTGTTTTTTACTTCGCCATCAGCTTCTTTTCTCAAACGATCAGCAGCTTCTTGAGCGACAAAAATTGATTGGTTGACTTGCTCACGCTTTGCCTCTAGACCATCAACTTTAACTTGTAACTGATCATTATCATTTAAAAGTTTATCACGTTCAGTAATAATAGTTTCATAATCACCATTAACTTGGTCTAAAAACGAATCAACTTCAGATGCAATATATGCACGTGAACCCTTTTTAGTAAATTCATGCTTCAAAATTTCATCAGGTGTTAGTACCATCTTGGTCTCCTTTTAATTTTGATATAACTCGAGTTAACTTAACGTCGAATGATATTTACAATTGCCTTAATTTTATCTTTTTGCTAAACCCATCACACATTTTAAGTTGTAGACGACCATATTTACGAACAGATACGATATCCCCCATTGCTACAACATGATCAGGCTTAACAATCGTTGTCCAATTAACTCGAACTTGTTGCTGTTCAATTAATGATTTTGCTACACTACGTGATATATTAAAAGCCATTGAAATAGTCGTGTCAATTCGTAAAGATGACAATAATAAAAATATTTCGTTCCAATCATCATGAACCGCAATGACATCTTTCAAATCACGTGCAATCAATTCAATTTTAATTCGTCCAATTTTTTGAACTGTTTGTTGAATATAGGTTATCATTTTTGCATCAACAATGACTTGCCATTTCTTATCATTAGATAAAATATCACCGATAACTTCACGTTTTATACCAGCACTCATAAACGCACCTAGAATCATTGAATGATGTAACTCAGCGAATTTTACCGGATATTTAATTTCAAGAACTGCTAATTCAAAGTCTGATAATGCAACAGTATAAAAATCTGGTGCTATGACAGCACGCTGATTTTCAGTATTACTAGTGGCACCATTATAATGCACCTGTAAATTGTCTGAACGATTAACTAGAGTTTGTAAAATATATTGTTCTCGAGGATTTAAAAAACGTGTTAGAATACCCCGATACTCATCTTCACTTTGACGAATCCAATCACTTGCTTGCTGAATAAATGCGACTTCTTCTGGTCGAAAGTGCTGTTCAATTGTTGAAAAATCATCTATCATATTATAGGAAAAGTAACACCAGATGAGACAAACCACTAATTGCAAAATTCAATGCCAAAATGGCAACAATTGGCGAAATGTCAATAATACCACCAATTGGTGGTATTATTCGAAATAAGTTTAGATAGGGTGAAACAATTCGTTGAAGCCATTTGCCAAACACTGATTGTTGGGCGCCAGGTAACCAGGACATTAAGACATAAATAACAATTGCATATTCATAGTAATTTGCGATACGTACAATCCAATTTAGTATTTCTAGCATATGTTAATACCGTGTATTCGGTTCTAAATTATCTGTCAACGTCCCTGAAATTTCAAAAGTTGCAGGTGTCACTAAAAAGATAGACTGACCTATACGTTCAATTTCCCCATTGACTGCATATATAGCACCACCTAGAAAATCCAATATTCTTTTAGCTTGTGCTTCATCTATTTGCGTAAAATTAACAATTACTGCCTCTCCACCTAATATCTGAGAAGCAATATCTCTAGAATCTGAATATACTTTAGGTTCAAATAATGCAATTTTACTATTAGCATTACCTGGATCTGTCATTGTTGATTGTGCCGATTGACGGCCAAAATAGGCTGCTTGCTGCTGTGATGTTTGTTGCACTGGTTGTTGATGTTGTGGTTGTTCTTGATAGCTACTATCGTTATAGCTATCTTCATATAAATCATCTTCATCATTACTAAAAAGACGTTTAATTGTATCGCCTAATGCCAT
>AEMJ01000815.1 GCA_000166735.2 Leuconostoc inhae KCTC 3774
GATCATGAAGCTATTGGTACGTTAGTGTCAGATTATGACGGATTACTGGCTGGAATTGAAAAATACTTACGCCGTCCAAATTCAGAAACTGATGCAATGATACGATCTAAAAAAATGAAAGATGTTGATGCCAATACTTTTGCACATCGTGTACTGGATTTCTATGAGACAGTATTAGCTGATTACCATGACACAGATATATCTGACGATGAAAACCCAACAGCCGATGAAGTGGGTTACATGAAGCGTATTTTACGAAATCCATT
>AEMJ01000814.1 GCA_000166735.2 Leuconostoc inhae KCTC 3774
CTATTAGCAAATGATCGATGGATTGTACCGTTTTTTGAAGACACAAAAATCAGGTTTTTTTGGTCGATATTTCTAAATTTATTAACAATAGTAGCGGCCAGTGCATTAATGTTTGTTTCTGGCTATCTGATTTCGCGAGCAGCCCAGCGTCCTGATAATATTTTGTTGATTTATGTGCCT
>AEMJ01000813.1 GCA_000166735.2 Leuconostoc inhae KCTC 3774
AAAGGTTGCCATGGAAATGGTCCGTGATTTAAACAAGGATACAGTTAATTTCATACCCAACTATGATGGTGAAGAACGCGAGCCTGAAGTCTTGCCAGCACGTTTCCCTAACTTGTTAGTTAACGGTGCAACTGGCATTGCGGTTGGGATGGCAACAAACATTCCAACGCATAACTTGGCTGAAGTTATTTCGGCGCTGCATATTCTGATGAATAACCCGGAAGCAACAACCATGGACTTAATGGAGGCACTTCCTGGACCAGACTTTCCAACCGGTGGAATCGTGATGGGGAAATCAGGTATTCGCCGTGCTTATGAAACTGGTCGTGGACGAGTTACCGTTCGTGCAAAAGTAGATATTGAGCAAACAAAAACAGGTAAAGAACAAATTATTGTCACAGAATTACCTTATGCTGTCAATAAGGCCCGTTTGATAGAGCGCATTTCAGAATTAGCCCGTGATAAGCGTATTGAGGGTATCACAGGAATCCGTGATGAGTCTGATCGTGACGGTTTACGTGTTTCAATAGATGTGCGACGTGATGCCTCTGCTAGTGTTATTTTAAACAATTTATATAAAGAGACATTATTACAAACAAACTTTAGTTTTAATATGTTGGCCATTAATGGTGGCAAACCACAGACAATGAGCCTCAAAGAAATCTTAGTTGCTTATCTAATTCATCAACGCGAAGTTATTCGTCGCCGTACAGCTTTTGATTTACAAAAAGCACAAGCACGCGCGCATATCCTTGAAGGTTTACGCATTGCTTTAGATCATATTGATGAAATTATCAGTAT
>AEMJ01000812.1 GCA_000166735.2 Leuconostoc inhae KCTC 3774
GACTGTTTTATCTGATGTTGATAATGGGGAGTTGTTACTTAAAGTAGCACAACATATTGAAGGACTACCACGTAATTACTCAACTCATGCTGCAGGTGTAGTATTAAGCTCAGAACCATTGATTAACACCTTACCTGTACAATCAGGATCAGATGATCGGCTATTGACACAATTTGAAAAAAATCCAGTTGAAGCACTTGGCTTACTTAAAATAGATATTCTTGGTTTATCTAATTTATCTATTTTAGCGCAAACGTTATATGATGCAAAAAACAGTTA
>AEMJ01000811.1 GCA_000166735.2 Leuconostoc inhae KCTC 3774
GAATACAATGGCGCAAGAATTATTTAATCCAATCAAACCAGCTCAAAAATCTTTGCAATTTGGGACAACAATCTTCCGTAAAGGAGATAAAATTTTGCAATTAGAAAATGATAGTGAGCGTGACGTGTATAATGGGGATATGGGTAAAATTATTGCTGTGCAATATAAAAATGATAAAAGTAATGATGATCATGAGGATCGATTACTGGTTGATTTTGACGGAAAGGAATTATCTTATCCTAAGAAAAATTTAAATCAATTATCACTTGCTTATGCAACCACTGTACATAAGGCACAAGGCAATGAGTTTAAACTTGTAATTGTTGCCTTAACAACCCGATTTGGTTTGATGCTCAATCGAAACTTACTTTACACAGGTATTACGCGTGCAAAAGAAGCTTTAATTTTGGTTGGTGAATATGAAGCATTTAGTCGTGCTGCGCAAACTGCAGTCGCATATCGAGCAACTTTTCTAACAGAACGCTTGAAAGATGAAGTAGTCATTCAACAAAAAAATAGTCATGACAAAAAAACAGAGCGCGCCATTTTAAAAAATATATTAACATTTGAATTGATTCAGTCAGATACCATTGAGCCATTAATTGGATTAAATGGTATCACACCATATGATTTTATGCCAAATTAAAATATGGCCTGTTATAATAAAGTGAGAAAATAAATGGAGTATAAATCATGACGACCCCTGAATATCAAATATTTAGCCTTGGCAGCAATCCAAAATTGGGCAATGAAATTGCTAAAATTTTGGGGACCAAATTATCTGCAATAGATACGCGCCAGTTTGCTGACAACGAAATTTACGAACGTATTGAACAAACTGTGCGAGGACGTGATTTATATGTGATTCAAGGTATTTCAGATCCAGTGAATGATAATTTTATGAAATTGATGATTTTTATTGACGCAGCAAGACGTGCGTCGGCAAAAACAATTAATGTTGTGTTACCTTATTTTGGTTATGCACGTGCGGATCGCAAGGCACGTTCACGAGAACCTATTTCGGCTCGTTTAATTGCTAATATGTTAGAATCTCAGGGCGTAAAACGTGTTATAACAATGGATCTCCATGCAGATCAGGTGCAAGGTTTCTTTGATATACCGGTGGATCATTTACTTTCTATGCCTGCATTAGGACACTATTTTTATGAAAATGATTTATTAGGAGACGATCTAGTTGTCGTTGCACCTGATCATTCTAGTGTTGGTCGTGCGCGTAAATTTGCTGAATTATTGCACGCAGAGTGGGCAGTTGTTGATCGTCGTGTTGATAATTTAGCAGCTAATAAGTCGTATGCTGTGACAGGTAATGTTACTGGTAAAAGAGCCATATTGGTGGATGATATTATTGATACTGGGACGAGTATGGTAGTTGCTAGTGAGGCTTTAGTTGCTGCAGGTGTTACAAAAATTTACGCTGTTGCACCACATGCTGTCTTTTCAGATCAATCAACCAATAGACTTGTTGAATCAGCTATTCAACAAGTCATTATAACAAATACTATTGAAGTACCAGTCGCCAAGCAATTTAATAAATTAATACAAATATCTGTGGCATCACCGTTTGCGGAAACTATTCGTCGCGTTAATGCATTTGAAAGTATAGAAGATATTATGAAGAGCCCAGATAACTTGGATGTGATGTTATGAAAACTATTAACGTTAAGCCATTTCTTTCACCAGAATGGAGCATTTCTGATGAAATGTTTGTGACTACACAATTTGGGGCATGCATCGAATTTAAAACTACCGGTGTTGCAAAAATACAATTGAATTTTAAAACAAGTTGTCAGGGAGTATCTTTTGTTGTAAAAATTAATGAAGAAGCGTGGCAAACGTTACCAATGATAGAACAACAATTGGTATTGACAATACCAACTGAACTATCGCATATACGAATCATGCTACGTGCCATTAACTCTAATAGCATGGCGCTATGGCAGCAGAAAATTATCTTATCAACCATGTTAATTGATAGTGGTCAGGTAACACAAGTTTCGTATAATGAACCCTATGTCACATTTGTTGGGGACTCAATTACAGCTGGGGAGGAAATGGCTCTAGATGGTAATCATCCAGAGTTGAGTTATCCTTTATTAGTGGCCGAAGCACTAGGGAAGCCACTTAACCGCATTGCCTATGGTGGCACTGGATTAACAGCAAGTGCGCCATTTCAAGAACCTACAGCAATTTCTGCTTTATGGCAAGTGGCTGACAACATTGAACGTCAGCGTGTCTTAACAGATCTTGTTATTGTGAATTACGGGACTAACGATTTTAATTATGGTGCCACATCAGACGCTTTCGCATTTGGTTTGCGAATTTATTTATTAGAATTGATAAAACGCTTTCATTCTGCTAAAATAATTTTGATGATACCTTTTAATGGTGCGTTTAAAGATATTTATCAGACCGAAGTAAAACGATTTGATAATTTTATAATTATGGCAACAGATAATTGGATCGTGCCAAATCTGAAAGTACATCCATTAAGTAGTGAACATAAGCAAATTGCTGAGCATATTTTGAGAGGACTTTAACCATGGTTTATGCAGCAGACGAACAACGTTATGAGAAGTTACCCTATCGCCGGGTAAGTGATTCTGGACTGATTTTACCGGCCGTATCTTTTGGATTGTGGCGTAATTTGGGCGACCAAATGCCACTTGAAAATTCTAAAAAAGTTATCTTAAAAGCATTTGATAATGGCATTTTTAGTTTCGATAATGCTTCTAATTACGGGCCAAGTAACGGGACAGCGGAAGAAACATTTGGGCAAGTTTTTCGAAGTGATTTAAAACCCTATCGCGATGAATTAGTCATAACAACTAAAGCTGGTTATCATATGTGGCCAGGGCCGTTAGG
>AEMJ01000810.1 GCA_000166735.2 Leuconostoc inhae KCTC 3774
AGCAGGAGCCATTGTTGACATTGTTGAAGTAGGAACGATTTTAGAACTACAAGCAGGGCAAGATGCAATCCGCGTGCTGCGAGCCATGTTTCCGGATAAAATCATTGCTTCTGACACAAAATGTGCCGATGCTGGCTCAACAGTTGCACAAAATTCTAAAGATGCTGGTGCTGATTTGATGACGGTGATTGATTCTGCAACGATTGCGACGATGAAGTCGGCAAAATCAGTGTTAGATGGGATTCAAGTCGAGTTATACTCAGCATGGAATTGGGATTTAGCAGCAAAGTGGCAAGCAATTGGCATTGAACAAGTTATTATCATCAAAGTCGCGATGCGTTGCTTGCTGGAGA
>AEMJ01000809.1 GCA_000166735.2 Leuconostoc inhae KCTC 3774
GAAGAAACAATCGCAGCACAAAATGTTGATGTGCAAGAAGGATTAAGTAAAAAACAGGTGAGCTCTAGCCGAGAAAAGTTTGGCAGTAACGTGTTTGTCACAAACAAGAAGGAACCATTGTGGCATAAAATATTAATTAGTTTAAAAGACGTGGCAACTATTATATTATTGATTGCTGCAGTTATTTCATTTGTGGCAACATACATAGAAGGAACGGGGCATTATTTTGAAAGTTTACTGATTATTGGTATTGTTATCATTAACTCGTTCCTTTCGATTTTTCAAGAAGGAAAAGCTGAAAATTCATTAGCAGCTTTACATAATTTAAATCG
>AEMJ01000808.1 GCA_000166735.2 Leuconostoc inhae KCTC 3774
GTGGATTCAATCAACGGCTTTTCTATTGTTTTTAATATTGTGACACCAAACGTTATAAGGAGAAAAAATTATGAAGCTATCAGAAATAAAAATTAAAAGTCCACTTGTATTCAATTATGCAAATTATGTCACACCGCAATTTGTGGCTAACGTTGTCAATGTCATTGGTGGGTCACCCATTATGGCCCGCGAGTTAGAAG
>AEMJ01000807.1 GCA_000166735.2 Leuconostoc inhae KCTC 3774
GCTGATAAAGCATTTGTTGCAGCAAAAGCAGAAGGCTTTAAGTTGATTGATTCTGAAGTACAACACTTAGCTTTTTGGGAAAAAGGGATTAAATTCTTTAATATAGAAGGCCCAGATGCTGTTATTGTTGAATTTTGTGAGATTGTTAAGTAATAGATTGTGAAAAGAACCTCTTTTAGATAACACATTGCGTTGTGGTGTGTTATCTAAGGAGTTTTTTAATTACTATGATTTTGTTTTAACAGCTTATAGTCAAGATGATCAACTGTAATTAAAGGGTTAGCATAAAGTTCATAAAAAATGCTGTTTAGCGCTTGACATACAGTGTTCAAATCGATTAAACTAGATATGTAAGCGCTTTATATATGTTTAAAAATGAGCATTAGGCATGTTCATTCAAAATAAAGCGATATAAGTTCACATCGTCATTTAATTAGCGGTGTTTTAACTTTAGTCCAATAAGTGGCGACGATAGTTAAATGCCATGTGAATTTGGAAAAGTGCAGAGGAAAAGAGAAAAATCATGGGATTATTAGGAGCAATTGAAGCAGGTGGCACAAAATTTGTTGTTGCTGTTGCGGATGAGAATTATAACGTTGTTGAACGTACTGCGTTTCCAACGCTAGATGGTGAGAAAACATTAGATCAAGTGATTGCGTTTTTTGATAAATTTGAAAACATTGATGCCATTGGGATTGCAGCATTTGGACCTATTGATATTGTTAAAGGATCACAAACATATGGTTATGTGTTAGACACACCAAAACGTGGCTGGTCAGGTTATGATTTTCTTGGTCGTATGAAAGCATGGCGTGATATTCCTTTCTTTTGGACGACTGATGTTAATGGTGCTGGTTGGGCCGAATTTGAAACAGGTGCAGCAAAAGATGTCCAAAATATGGTTTACTTGACTGTTGGTACAGGTATTGGTGCTGGTATTGTTTCAAATGGGCATCTTCTAAGTGGTTATGGCCATCCAGAAGCTGGACATATTTTCTTACAAAAACATCCGGAAGATAAGTATGCAGGACATTGCCCATTCCATGGTGATAACTGTCTGGAAGGATTGGCTGCTGGACCAGCAATTGAAGAACGTTGGGGAATCAGTGCTAAAGAAATTCCTGACGAAGATATTGCTTGGAAAATTGAAGCATATTATATTGCGCAAGCAGCGTTGGACTATACAATGATTTTACGTCCTGAGAAAATTATTTTGGGTGGCGGTGTACCACATCGAGATATTTTGTTCCCATTGATTCGTGAAAGTTTCTCTGAACAGATGAGTGATTATCTTGAAGTGCCTGATTTAGATGATTATATTGTCCCAGTAGCAAATGGGGACAACGCTGGTATCTTAGGTTGCTTCTATTTAGCTAAAACATTAG
>AEMJ01000806.1 GCA_000166735.2 Leuconostoc inhae KCTC 3774
CACAACCGTAATAATATTCATTAATCCAGTCGCTAAGCCGAACCAGTCAAAATTGTGTGTGTGCATGACACCCAATCCCCACACCGTACCTTGAAGCAACACTAACGTAATCAATAAAATTGCCTCAGGTATCGTCCATCCTAATAACAATTCTTTCACAATATTTACAGGGTTAAAATATCGCCAAAAATCATTTTTGTGGACCTTTTCCATCATTTGCTCTTCTCCAAAAAAGTATTTCCCTACATTATAACAAACTAGAGCAAATAAATGATAAAAATATTATTCGAATAACGACAAATACTCACCGTATCCCGCTGCTGCCAACTCATTTTTTGGAATAAATTTCAAACTAGCTGAGTTAATGCAGTAACGTAAACCACCTTTTTCAGTTGGCCCATCAGTAAATAAATGTCCCAAATGTGAGTTCGCATCGCGTGATGTCACCTCTGTTCTTGTCATACCAAATGATTGATCAACATGTCGCTTGATATGTTCATCATCAATACTTTGTGTAAAAGATGGCCAGCCACAGCCGGCATCGTATTTATCTGTTGAACTAAATAATGGTTCCCCACTAACAATGTCCACAAAAATACCTGCTTCCCACCATTGATCATATTTGCCAGTGTATGCACGCTCAGTTGCTGCATGTTGCGTTACTTGATATGCTTCTGGTGTTAACCGCTTTTTGAGTGCCTCATCCGTATATTTTTCCATAATTTTATACCTCCCTTATTAAATATGATACGCTTTGCAAAAATGAGATTAGAACGCTCATGCGTTCTAATCTCATCATATTAACTTAGTCTAAATTTGTAATTTCAGCAATCGCTTGTGCATAAATTGAAATTGACCGATATAAATCATCTAACAGCGCGAATTCGTTAACTTGATGCATGGTATCAGGTGAATCCGGGAATAACGCACCAAAAGCAACACCACGTGCCATCAAACGGCCATATGTGCCACCGCCAATTACTTGATCATGTGCAGGTAGTCCAGTTTGTTCATGATAAACTTTTAACAATGTTTTTACAATAGGATCAGATGGTGCGACGTAGTGTGGTCCTTGCGCATGACCACCTATTGTTGGCGTAACATCCCACCCATTTAATTGTGCTGCTAACCCAGCAACAATTTCTTCCGGTAGAATACCTTTTGGATAACGAAAGTTAAAGTTGATAAATAAATCACCATCAGCTTCAAATTTTTGAATACCGACGTTCATTGATAGTGCACCCATCACATCATCAGTATGATTAATGCCAAATTTTTTACCAATTGTATCTTGGTGCGCAGGAGTTCCCAGGTATGTTAAGTAATGTTTAGCTGTACCGCCAAATGAAAACTTTTGCAAAAAATTAGCCAAATAAGTTCCGGCATTTTCACCTGTTTCAGGCATTGCGCCATGAACCTGCTTACCATTGAGAGTTAATTTAATAACATCGTTATCAGTTTCCAAAGCGCCTGAAATTTCTTTATTCGCTGACAAAAAGGCTTCAAATTCATGTGCTATTTCTGCTATCTGTGGTGATTTTACTGATGCAACAGCCAAACCAGGCACCATATTGGTACGCAAACCTGAATCAAATGATAATAAAGTATCTGAACCACCATTAGTGGCCTTGCCATTGATAAGAACTTGAACATTGCCCTTTTCACCATTAATAATTGGGTACTCTGCATCTGGAGAGAATCCAAATACTGGCTCAGGCTCCACTTCAAAATAGCGAGTCATGCCAAGCCAATCATTTTCTTCATCGGTACCAAAAATCAAACGCACACGTCGTTTTAACGGTACATTCAAATCTGACAGGATTTTAAAAGCATAATAAGCAGCCATCCCAGGCCCTTTGTCATCAGAGGCCCCACGTGCAATAATTTTATCTGCAGTGACTACTGGTTCAAATGGCTCTGTCTCCCAGCCTTCGCCAGCTGGCATGACATCAACATGAGATAAAATAGCAACATATTCGTCAGCATCTTTAGGGCCAATTTCGATATAGCCGACCACATTATCAATATTTTTATTGTAAAACCATCACGTTCAGCGATGGACAACATTTTGAGTAATGCTTCTTTTGGTCCTGGACCTAATGGTGCATCCGTTGTTGCCTGAGAATCATCCCGAACTGATTTAACTGCCAGCAAAGACTTCAAGTCCTCAATATAGGCATTTTGTCGTGAAGCCGTTTCTTGTTTCCAATCAATTGTCATAATAGTTTAAAAACCTTTCAATGATGATATATAACTTTATTATACTGTTTGTTTCGATTATAGCAAGCACATGGATTTGTTAGACGTTGCTAATTTACAACTCATATCAAGTGATACAAACATACTAAGATATCGTACCTTATTTGTAAATATTGGTTGAATCATATAAAATTAAGTGTGAGTATCGTTAGGTTATAAACAACATACATAATCTATTACCTAACGCTGCAAATATCCTGATCATTCAATGTTTTGAAAAATATAAATCGGATATTATTAAGGTAGTTAATCATGAATAAAACAACACTTTATGTCACTATTATTGCGATCATACTAATGTTTGTCTCGTTAGTCAGTTGGATTGTCAATCAAATGACGTTTGCCATACTGTCCGCTAATTTAGGTGTTCTTATTCTCGCTGTGTCTGTACTTTGGGATAATCGTAATCACCTGACCAAATAGAGACACCATCAATACATCAGTAACACATTGCCTATAAGAAATTAGGTCCATGAGGTAACAAATGATGAAATCACTAACAGAAGAAATACTTTATAAAGTTATTAATAAACGTCTCAATCAGTCACATAAAGGCACTTATGGCCGTGTATTAATCATTGGTGGTACCTCACAGTTCGGCGGTGCAGTGATCATGAATACTATAGCAGCGATCAATGCTGGTGCTGGATTAGTCACCGTGGCAACTGACCCGAGTAATTTCACAGCAATTCATAGTCACAAACCTGAGGCAATGGTTATTAATTTTAACGACGACCTCACTGCCTATATAAATACTAGCGATGTGATTTTAATTGGTTCCGGACTTGGTAATCGTGTCGATCTTGTTCAAGCGGTTTTTTCTGCTATTTCAGAAAAAAATAACGATCATAGATGGTTCAGCTCTCACCTTAGCCGCTGAAAAACACCTATCTTGGCCAAAAGGGCAATTAATTTTAACACCACACCAAATGGAGTGGCAACGCGTTAGTGGTGTCCCGATTGCCCAACAACCCTTTGAAGCCTTTAATTTACTGGCTCGTAACAAGTTCACCACAAAACCAATAATTGTTCTAAAACAGTTTCATTCTCAAATATATACAGATGATGGTATTTACGAACTACCTATTGGTGGACCGTACCAAGCAACTGGTGGGATGGGAGATACTTTAGCGGGTATTATTGCCGGTTTCACTGCCCAATTCAAAACAGCTACACTGTCAGATAAAGTATTAGCCGCGGTTTATATACATTCAGCTATTGCTGATGAGCTTGCCAAAACGCAATATGTGACATTACCAACACAAATAAGCCATGCTCTACCAACTTTTATGAAAAATATGCTGACTAGTAAACTATACTGCAAAACAAAAAATATTTGATTTCATACACATCATCTAAAAAAGGACATTTATACATGCAACTCATATCTTGGAACATCGATTCAATCAATGCTGCTGTTGAACATAAATCAGCGCGTGGTGAAATGACCTGGGACGTACTGACAACTATTGCTGCGCGCAAGCCAGACGTATTCGCCATTCAAGAAACTAAACTTAAACCCACAGGCATGACTAAAAAACAATCAGAAGCAATCGCTGAATTGTTTCCTGACTATCATGTCTATTTAGATTCCAGTACAGCACGTTCCGGTTATTCCGGTACAATGATGTTAACACGCATCGAACCACTAAGTATCGAATTTCCAAAAATTGCTGCCCCAGACACAATGGATATTGAAGGGCGCATTATTACACTAGAATTTGATAATTATTATGTTTCAACAGTGTATACGCCAAATTCTGGATCAGCTCTTGCTCGTTTATCAGCTCGCGGTGAATGGGATGATGCTTATCGAGCATACATTCAAACGCTCGATGCCAAAAAACCTGTTATTTTTAGTGGTGATATGAATGTTGCTCATGAAGAAATTGATCTTAAAAATTTCAAAACAAATCATAACTCTGCTGGGTTTACTAATCAAGAACGTGAGAAATTTACTGCCTTACTTGATGCAGGATTTACTGATACTTTACGTATGCAAAATCCTAACACCCCAGAAATTTATACTTGGTGGGCTCAAATCAGCAAAACTAGTAAAATTAATAATTCTGGATGGCGAATTGATTACTACTTAGTCAGTGACCGTATTGCAGAAAATGTTTTAAATACTGATGTTTTAGATACTGGTTTGCGTCAAGATCATGCTCCAATTTCACTAACAATTAACCTATAAAATAAATGACCTGTCCTTTTCTTTAGGATAGGTCATTTATTTTGTACAAACTGTTTTAAACTATCAACGCCAAAATGTTCGGCTTCATATATTAAAATGTTAGCTGCTGCAACAGCATCATCAAGTGCATTATGATGATGGTCTAGTGTTATACCTAGATTATTTGCAACAGTATTTAACTTATGATTTTCAAATTTAGGAAATAGTTTACGGCTTGTTCGTACAGTATCAAGTAGCATATAATGAGGTTCTTCAATCCCATAATGAGCCAAAGTACCCTTCAAAATATTATTATCAAATGCTGCATTATGCGCTACAACTAATTTATTGTCTCTAAACAATGGTGAAATAATTTGCCAAATCTCTGGGAACTTAGGTGCATCAATCACATCACTTTCACGTAACCCATGAACCGCAGTATTACGTGAACTAAAATACGTTTCTGGTTTAATCAAACTATAGAATTTATCAACAACTTGATTATCTCGAACTATTGCTATTGCAATGGATACGGCCGAATATTTTTCGTGATTGGCTGTTTCAAAATCCATGGCTATAAAATTCATAATGACGTGTTCTCCTTAACTAAAAACTTAACCATATGTTGTAATTTGGTCACACGACCATTTGGTAGTGTGAGGTTGACTTCGGATCCAACTTTTTTAAAGTCAAACTTATCATAAAGATGTGTCGCCACTAAGTTGTCAGTTTGCACATCCAACCAAACTTTCTCTAATTTAACCACTTCTGCCCAATCAAGTAAGGCTACCATTAAACTCTGACCTAGACCAGCACCTTGAAAGTCTTTCAAAATCGCCATGCCAATTTCACCATTTTCAATTGAAGCAATTCCAACTGGTAACGTGTCATTTTGTTGCTCCGCAATCAACAATAAAGTGATCGCTGGCTCATCTGTGTTTTCTTCTGCTACGATTTGACCATCACGTACACTCGCAACCAAAAAAGTATCTGTTTCTGACATCAAATTTTGAATTAAAGATTGCCATGCCTGTGCACGTCTTAAACTCGCCTCTTCTAAACTAAAAGTGATGGGTTTAGTCCTATCAAAAGTCATAATTGCCTTTCTATCTCTACTGCACTACCCACACCATTAATTTGAATTTTACGGCTATCATCATACTTACCGCGCGTGAAAATTAATTCTAATCGATTGTTAGGTAGCAAATCTTTCATATACTGCGGCCATTCAATCAGTGTCACGCCGTCTGTCCCAACATAATCTTCAAATCCCTGATCCTGTGCGCCTGTTTCCTCCAACCGATACGCATCAAAATGATAAATTGGAAAATGATGTGTATAATAGGTGTTCATAATATTAAAGGTCGGACTCTTAACACGATTAGTCACACCAAGTGCACGTGAAAACCCTTGCGTGAACGTTGTTTTCCCAGCACCAAGGTCACCATTTAAAGCAATTACTAGGCCTGGACTAGATAAGGCAGCAACACGTGCAGCAAATTTTTGGGTTTCATCTCGATTGTTTGTCAAAATTTCTTTCATGTTTTTATTATATCACGGCTTTTACACAATATTTTTGCTATAATGAGTTTAATAATTTTAAAGGAAACTATTATGTTCTACCCAGATGATTCATTCACATTGCACACTGATTTATATCAAATAAACATGATTTATACATACTGGCAAGCAGGTATTGACCAAAAGCCAGTTGTTTTCGAAGCTTATTTTCGTGATATGCCTTTTAATAATGGCTATGTTATTTTTGCTGGACTAGCACATATTGTACAATATCTTGATGATTTACACTTCAGTGATAGTGATATTTCTTATTTACAGTCACTTAATTTGTATCATGAAGATTTTTTAACCTACTTAAAAAAGTGGCAATTGACCGCTACTCTCCGAGCACCATATGAAGGCGAGGTCATGTTTGATCACGAACCATTACTACAGGTTGAGGGGCCATTAATTGATGCGCAACTACTCGAAACAGCTTTACTTAATATTATTAATTTTCAAACATTAATTGCAACCAAGGCTTCTCGTGTTGTAACAGTGGCTAATGGCAACCCATTAATGGAATTTGGCACCCGACGTGCTCAAGAATTTGACGCTGCGCTTTGGGGTACACGTGCCGCCTACATTGGCGGATTCAATGCCACTTCAAACGTCCGTGCAGGTAAATTATTTAATCTACCCGTGTCAGGTACACATGCCCATGCCCTTGTTCAAGCATATCAAAGCGATTATGCTGCCTTTAAAGCCTATGCTCAATCACATCACGATGTTGTTTTCCTAGTCGATACTTTTGATACATTAAAATCTGGAGTGCCTGCTGCAATTAAAGTTGCTCAAGAATTTGGTGATAAAATTAATTTTCAAGGTATTCGAATTGATTCTGGCAACATGGTATCATTGTCGATAAAAATTCGCCAGATGCTTGATAAATCTGGATTTTCTAACGCTAAAATTTATGCATCAAATGATTTAGATGAATATGTTATTTCTGATTTAAAAGCGCGCGGTGCAAAAATCGATGTCTGGGGTGTTGGTACAAAAGTGATTACTTCGTTTGATCAACCTGCGTTAGGTGCTGTTTACAAAATGGTCAGTATCGATGGTAAAAACACTATTAAACTTTCCGATGATACTGAAAAAATTTCAATTCCTGGCAAAAAACAAATTTGGCGCAC
>AEMJ01000805.1 GCA_000166735.2 Leuconostoc inhae KCTC 3774
ACAATTATTTCTGATATGTTTGCACTCAATAAGAAGTTAATGGTTTTTCGAATTTTGATATATACGCCACGCCCTTCAGAAATGGCATCAACAATTGTTGCAAAGTTATCATCTGTTAAGATAATATCTGATGCGTCACGCGCAACGTCAGTACCCGTTTCACCCATAGAGATACCTACATTGGCTGCCTTTAATGCAGGCGCATCATTAACACCATCACCAGTCATTGCAATCGTAGCATCTTGCCTCTGCCATGATTTGATAATTCTAATTTTATCAGTTGGGGTGACACGCGCATAAACAGTATAGGCTTTAATATTTGCATCGAGTTCCTGATCTGATAACTTAGCCAACTCTGATCCGGTAATTGTTTGATCTCCCTCATGTAAAATACCTATTTCAGAGGCAATTGCACTGGCCGTTTCAACATGGTCACCAGTGATCATAATTGTTTTAACACCAGCTAAACGCGCCTTTTCAACAGCTAGGGTTGATTCTGGCCGAGGTGGATCAATAATACCAACTAATCCTACTAACGTTAAGTTTTGTTCATAAAATGCCTGGGTTGGATTTTCAGGCATCACATCAAAAGTTTGTTTTGAAATGGTTAACACTCGTAGTGCTTCACGACCAAACATTGTATTAATTTTTTCAGCCTGTACCATATTTCCATGTTTAATCATAGGCAACAAAACATCAAAAGCACCCTTTGTAATTGCAATATAACCACCTTCAGGTTGTTTATGAACAGTCGTCATTCGCTTTTTTGTAGAATTAAATGGTATCTGATCTACTAGTGGGTATTTAGCCAACAGTGCATCACGGGATTTCTCCATTTCGATGGCACGTACTAAGGCCACCTCAGTTGGTAAACCATCGTATATCGTTTGCCCATCATTCTTTTTAATTGACACATTTGTTGAAATTGCTGCTAGTGATAAAACCTCTATAGCATGAGGGTCTAGAGCGTCATGTGTTTCACTTAAATAATCTTGTTCATTCTGCCACACTTTGCGGACAGTCATTTTGTTTGGGTTAATGTCCCAGTTTTATCAGAAGCAATAACATTTGTTGTTCCCAAAATTTCAACAGCTGGTAATCGTCGAATAATGGCGTGTTTTTGTGCGATTCTTTGCACACCTAAAGCTAATGTCATTGTCACAATAACAGCTAAAGTTTCAGGCACAACCGCAACTGCTAAAGATATTGCGGTTAAGAAAATATGTTTCAAATCCATTCCTTGCGCAATGCCGAGAATCAAAACAACTACAGCCGCCCCAATGGCAACCCAAGAAATATTTTTACCCAATTGAACTAAACGTCGTTGCAATG
>AEMJ01000804.1 GCA_000166735.2 Leuconostoc inhae KCTC 3774
AAAGATGACACAATCGAATCATTCAAAACATCTGGTTCATCTTTTCCCCAACGATTCAGCAAATCCATGTGTCCTTTAACGATTGCTACCGGTGTACGTAATTCATGAGAAACATCTGACACGAACTGTTGTTGGGCAGCAATGAGGCTTTGTAAGCGATCAATCATGCGATTTAGCACACTAATCAAATCAGAAAACTCATCATTTGAGCGTGCTTTTTCTGCACGAATTGTTGTCATTGGATCATCTTCAAAAGCCTCTATTGTTGTTTCAATTGACTTCACTGGGCGTAAAATATAACGTGTTACAATGAATGTAAATATAAAAACGGCAATACCACCTAAAATAACAATAAGCCATAAGTATAGATATAGTTTATTTGGCAGATCACTATAGTAGTTTTTCACCAATTCAGTTACAACAATAGCAAAGACACCAAATATAACAAAAAAACCAGACGCCATCCCCAATGAAAGTTGCCAACTCAATGAGAAACGACGCGAGGCTTTTTTAATTGTTTTTATTTCTTTAGCCATAATATCCTATTAGCTACGCATGACATAGCCAGTACCACGAACTGTCTGGATATAAGATGCTTTACTTTCTGGATCATCAATCTTATTACGTAAGTATCTAATATAGACATCAACAACGTTCGTTTCGACCTCTGAATCAAAACCCCAAACTTCTTTTAGCAGTTGTTCACGTGATTGAACGATGTTAATGTTTTCTACCAATGTCAATAACAAATCATACTCACGTTTTGTTAAATTAATGATTTGATCATCACGACGGGCAATACGATTCTCTTTTTCAATACGCAAGTCTTTGAAATTAATAATTGAGCGATGCTTATCGTTAGACTCCGTCTCAATTGCAATACGACGGAGTAGTGACCGTATTCGTGCTAACAGTTCTTCAATAGCAAAGGGCTTAACCAAGTAATCATCCGCCCCATAATCTAATCCTGAAACGCGATCAATAACTGAATCACGTGCAGTCATCATGATGATTGGCGTTTTCTTAGATTCGCGCAAACGACGAGCAACCTCTAGCCCATTTAGTTCTGGCAACATTAAATCAAGCAAAATAACATCATAGTTATTCTCTAATGCTGCATCCAATCCCGAACGACCATCTAAAACTGTTTCAACTTCATAGCCTTCATGCTTTAATTCAAGGCCTACAAACTTTGCCAAGTTTTCTTCATCTTCAACAATCAATACTTTACTCATTATTTATCCTCAACATTTAGATCGGCGACTACCGAATAAATTTCTTATTACTTCTCTATAGTTTAGAGTAATTTTTGAATTTTTGCAAGTATTTTCTCATTCTTTGAAAAAATCATCTAATTTAGCAAATCTTGGATC
>AEMJ01000803.1 GCA_000166735.2 Leuconostoc inhae KCTC 3774
TAGGACAGTTGTGTTAGTACCTTGGACCACGCCACCATTGATTAATGGCTTCCTAGCAACTGGTGGTGATTGGCGGGCTGTCGTTGTGCAATTACTAAGTTTCATTGTTGGCGTACTGTTCTACATACCCTTTATGAAGATCAGCGAACAGGTTTTGTTAAAACAGAACCAATAACAAAAAAGGAGATATATTCTGATGCCTACAAAAAATATTA
>AEMJ01000802.1 GCA_000166735.2 Leuconostoc inhae KCTC 3774
ATCCATATGACAACGCTAAGATTGAAAGTTTTCATTCACTCTTAAAGCGCGAAATGATTTATCAATTCAGATTTGCCTCGCTGGCGCATTTGATTTTGGCAGTTTCAAACTATTTAGACTGGTACAATGACGAACGTATCAGTGTGGTGCATCGCAAAATGCAAGTCGCTTAACCGAACAGCCCTAGATAAAAAAGAGTCCGAACTATTGACTTAGGAGCACTGCTATTGGGGAGTTGGTGCGACTGTAACTGTTAAATTATTAGACTATTGAGTCGCATCTTTTGAATAATCTGATAGTCACTTGAAGTGGTATAATCAAATTATTCAAACTGCGCGACAATCAGAATAAGCCGTCCTGATAATACTGTGCAAAACCATAAGTAATGGAGAAACGTA
>AEMJ01000801.1 GCA_000166735.2 Leuconostoc inhae KCTC 3774
TCAGTGCCAATACGGTTTCAAATGCTGATGCACAAGCTGTTAAAACATCTGATGCCACTCAAAATGACAAGCAAAGTCAATTAACTGCTTCATCAACTGATACCACTACGGACGAAGCGACAATTGATGATGCCACTAAATCAGCGTCTGTTTCTTCAACTTCTGAAAAAAGCACAGTGCCAACAACTGCTGGTTCAAGTGTGACACAAGACCAAGCAAAAGGTGCGGTCGATAAAGCACAAGATACTGTTAAGAGTGATGCAGACACCGCTTCAATAGCTGGTGTTGATGTGACGTCTGGTAAGACAACTGATGTCACTATCAATGATGACAACGCTTCATCAAAGACAAATGAAGTTTTACCTGATTTGAATAAGCAAGACCAAGGAAAATTGACTCTAAAATAATATATTCATCTGTAAATAGATAGATTCAAAAATTTATTTATGCTATACTAGTTTGCAACAAGGATGTTTAAGGATGCGAAAATGAGATATATTGGTGGTAAAAAACAACTTTTGGATAACATACAAGAAATTTTGGAACCCCATTTAGAAGGTATAGAAAAAACTTTCGTTGATTTATTTGGAGGATCTAATATAGTTGGATCGTATTTTAAAAAGAAATACCAAATTATGACGAATGATTTGATGTATTTTAGTTTTGTCATATCTAGGGGTGAAATTCAAATTAATAAACCATTAAAATTTGATGCTTTAAAGAATAATGGTATTATCGATCCTTTTTACTACTTAAATAATTTGAAGAAAAGTGAAATCAAATCAGGATTTATTACCCAAAATTATTCACCAGCAGGTGAATTCGGGCGTATGTACTTTACAGAAGAAAATGCCAAAAGAATTGATACCATTAGAAACTTGTTAAATGTTTGGCATCAAAAACAGTTGGTTACAGATGATGAGTATTTTTATTTATTAGCTAGCTTGATTGAGGCAGTTCCATATATTTCAAACATCACCGGAACATATGGGGCTTACTTAAAGCATTGGGATAACCGCGCATTAAATAAGCTGGATTTAAAACCAATCGAACTCATCAACAATGGTTACTCGAATAAAGCATTTCAAGGTGATTCTATTAATTTACTGAATACTATTTCTGGAGACATCGTTTATATTGACACACCTTATAACTCACGGCAATATGCTCCTAATTATCATGTGCTAGAAACTATTGCTAGATATGATAATCCGATTATAAAAGGGGTTACAGGAATACGTGACTATTCTGAACAAAAATCAGACTTTTCAATTAAACGTCGCGCAAAGCAATCAATGCAAAAAATGCTAGAAAACTTGAACTTTAAACATGCAGTATTAAGTTATTCCACTGATGGAATCATTCCTGAATTAGAATTACTTGATTTAATTAATAAATTTTCAGTTCCAGGAACCGTTGAAAAAAGAAGGATTTCATACCGGAAATATAAATCTAAAATTTCTAATAACAAAGGAGTTTATGAGCTTTTGTTTTACTTTAAGCCTTTATCTGGTCAGCAATTTGTATCAAAAAATGATCAAGTAACTAATAAGGTAACAACATGGAAACCTCATTCTGAAATTATAAAAAGTCCACTTAATTATATTGGGGGTAAATTTAAAATATTACCTCAAATACTGCCATTATTTCCACAAGAAAATATTCATACATTTGTTGATTTGTTTTCTGGCGGTGCAAACGTCGGAATTAATGTTGATGCTAAAACTCATATTTTTAACGATATTAATTATAAAATAAATGAGCTGTTTGAAACCTTTCAGAATCATAACAGTGAAGAAATATTACAGCAAATTTATAGTTACATCAATGAATATCAGTTAACTAAAGAAAATGAAAATGGGTTTAAAAAATGCGTGTTGATTACAATGATCATCCAGACCCTATAATGTTGTACACGCTGGTATCGTATTCGTTTAATTATCAATTTCGCTTTAATTCAGATATGCAATACAATAATCCTTTTGGTCGTAATCGCAGTCAATTCAGCAATAGAATGGAGAAAAATCTAATTAATTTCATAAATCGTTTGCATGAAATGGATGCACGTTTCATCTCTCAAAATTTTACTACGCTTGATATTAGTCATTTAAACAAGTTCGATTTCGTATATGCTGACCCACCTTATTTAATCACAACAGGTTCTTATAACGATGGTAAACGTGGTTTTCTTGGTTGGAACGAAGAACATGAACATGAATTGTACAACTTACTAGATAAACTTAATGCTAAAGGTGTTCGCTTTGCTCTTTCAAATGTTATTGATCATAAAGGAATGGAAAATATGATTCTTAAAAATTGGGCAAAGAAATATACTATCCATCCTATTAAAAAAACATATAAAAACTCAAGTTACAATACCAATAGAAGTGATAGTAATGAGATATTGGTTACTAATTATTAATTTTAGTAGAATAAGTATATTATGAATTAGCTTTTTGATACAATGAACTTATCAATGTTTAAAAAGAGAGCAGGATATTTAAATGGTAAGTCGAGCTTTTGGGTGGATTCAAAATCCAAATAATTTTGGTAAATTAAAGAAGGTTGTACAAATATTTATCAAAGATAGTCCATATTATAATGAGCTAATTAACGGTGAATTAGAAAAAATTTACAGCGAAGAACGACGTAATGAACTTTTAAATTTATTACTTACTGATAATTCGCACATTCCCTTTGATGACTTAAAAGGAGCAAAACGTTTCCCAGATGGATTTGAAGGTCCAAAAACTCGACCAAATCAAGTAGCTTTTGGGTTGGTTCAATTAGCAGCAGGAAACCCTTGTGAATTTTCAACTAAAAAATACAAAACATGGACAGATGACTACACTTCCGGTGCTTATGTAGACTGGGCGTTGACTTTAAATTTTCTCAAAATTGACCAAAATAATATTGTATCAATTACTGATCTTGGTAATAGGTTTGCAACCAGCCCAAAGGGCTCATGGAAAAGCTCAAAATCTTATGAAGCCAGTAGAGAAGAAAAAGATATTTTAGTAAATGCTTTCATTGCCTATCCACCAGCTGTTCGTGTTTTAAAATTATTAGAAGAAAATAAGCAAAAAACGGTAGCAAAGCGTTATTGTCAAAATTTCGAATAGGTCATGAATTAGGATTTTCAGGAGAGCCAGGGTTCACATCATTTTCTGAAGATGAGTGGTTTGAGGTTTTGTCTAATCAACCTGTAACTTCAAAATCTGATTTTCGTTCTAATGTTGAAGGTAGTTCCGATAAATGGGCGCGAGCGATTGCGTCTTGGTTAGCAAAAGTTGGATTAGTCGCAACAGAAAAACTACACAAATTAATTAATAGTAATGATGAGTATACTAGTCACGCATATAAAATCAACATGGCTGGTGAAATGGCTTTAAAAAGAGCAGAAGGCTACTCTAAGTATAGTCCAACCACAAAATACATTGATTGGACAATGCTCGCTACTAGTGTCACAAATAAAGTCTATGTCCGTACAAGGCGTGCTTATACAATCAAAGCAATACAAAGTAGTCCATCTATCGAACAAATTCAATATTACCTAGACGAGCGAGGATTATTTGAGGGAATTGGTGTCTTGAAAGCTGATATAAAAGGTTTAATTCGTTTTGGATTAAATATTATAGATGAAAACAAGAAAGTTTTGTTAAAGGACAACATTAATAATTTTCGCATTCCTAATATCAATGTGACTGATGAATTAAAGGATAGAGACTTACAAAAAATTAAATCATCATTACAAAACCAACTTAAAAACATGGATCCAGCCGATATTGAGATTATCGAAATGGCTTGGAAGAAAAGTCCAACAAAATCTAAAAATACAATTGATGCAACTTTGTTTGAAGCCAAAACAGTTGAAATAATGAAAAAATACATTGGGTTAGCTGGAGAACATTTAGGTGGTCCCAAAAAACCAGATGGATTCTTATATGATATTAATAATTTTTGGAATTATTTTGGATACCAAGGCTTATTCGCAAGGTTATCCTCTAGATATTACCCAACAACGAGAAATGCAAGATTATATAGATGACGCCAAAAATAAAAACCAGGTATTCCTAAAAATGAATGGTGGCGTATTATTCCTAGTACGATGTCAAACAATGATTTGAATTTTGTTTGGGTTGCAGGTGATTTTACAGGTAATTATCTGGAAGGAGTCAAAAATACGCATATCAAATCAGGCATTAATGGAACTGCACTTGATGTAGAGACTTTACTGAGGCTTTCTGATAAAGTAGCGTCTGGTCAAATGAAAAAACAGAATTACCAGCGTTAATGAATAACGCACGTTTATCTTTAGTATGAAATAGCCAAATTTAAGTACAATTCAATAACATTGGAAAACAGCTGACAGCTGTTTTTTATTATAAAAATTATAACAAGGAGAAAAATTATGGTTAACAAATTTAATAAATTATCACTACAAGGTAAGAGCCTAGGAAAATTGACTTACGTCGGTCGTAATAAAGTTGGGACAAATGGTGACATTTCGGTCGCTGTGTTAAATATCAACGATACATTAAATACCGAAAACATTACACCCCAAGCTGGGTTTGATTTTACTAAACCTTTTGGTACTGAATTGAAGTTAATCAATGCTTCAATAATCGGCGGTGAAGCTCGTAGTAATCGGAGAGGTGGCGCAAGAGTTGCCACTAAGTCCGGAACATTATTGCCAACGTCTGATTCAAAGACTGATGACCTACCAGAATCAGAATATGATGCTGTATTTGTTTCTGGCAAAGATAAAACACCAGTCGGACGAGTTCGTTCTGCTGATGCGTTTGATAGTCATGATTTAGTATTGTTTAGGGTTACACCTAACTATAAAACTGACAATCGTGGCGAAGTTGCTCGTGATGATTACGATGAACCAATTATTTCAAATTATCAGTTCAACTTTATCCAACAAAGCAAATCAGGCGATGTTGGCAATGATGATAACATTGTCCGTATTTTGGTTGACCCAGCAGAGAGTGAACGCTTGCAAGCTGGTTTGAAGCCGGGGGACAAGCTAGTGCCACAAGGTTTGAAGTTTGCATTTGCTGGTAATGATGCCACTGATTGGACGGTGTATGCTGAAACGTTAGTTGCCCTTGATGAAAAGGCAACCGAAAAGCCAGCATCAAATCAAAACAAGGCAACTACTAATCAAGCCGACAAAGCAAAAGGTTAATAGCTCAATAATATAGTGAAAGGTAAAGGCTGATTAAACAATCGGTCTTTTTTAGTTGTTACAA
>AEMJ01000800.1 GCA_000166735.2 Leuconostoc inhae KCTC 3774
CTTGTGTAGTGTTAGCACTCACAGCAACACCAGCTACTGCAACCGCCCCAACAACCCAGAGCTTACCAGATTTGTATAATTTATACGTTTTTGAATTTTGCATAATTTTTAAATAAAAAAGGCTACTAATTTAGTAACCTACCCTTTCTCTCAAATATTCTTTTGTATTTGATTGATTAAATGTAAACCTCTAAAGGTTCGTTGAACGATAATAAATAAAAAAGTCAAAACACTGGCAACTATCATAGCGACATGTAGTGATTGACCCAAACTCTTAAAGAGTAAAAATATAGGGAACATAGACCCAACATAGACGAGCCAAACCCCAAACATAAAGCTAAAATAAATCATTTTCTGTGCCA
>AEMJ01000799.1 GCA_000166735.2 Leuconostoc inhae KCTC 3774
GAAGCCTGAAAATGATGATATTAAAAAACACGCGAACGCGTGTTTTTTTTAGAACAAATACAACCATAGCTTGGTATAATAGAAACATGCTAGCAAATCCA
>AEMJ01000798.1 GCA_000166735.2 Leuconostoc inhae KCTC 3774
ACCATTACCACCCATAGATGACTTTTCTGTGGCATGTGTTAATGGCAATTCTTTAGCCACGGCATCATCAAGTTTTTGTTTTGCTTCAACAACTGGTGCTTTTGTCGCATCTTTGTCGTTATCAGTAAATGCTTGATTATAGGCTTCAACTGCACGAGCAACGCTAGGTAAACTAGCAACTTGTGTCGGCACATCAACAACATTGCCTGAATTATCAGGTGTTACTTCAACTGGCTTAACATGGTTGACTTCACCTTGATTGTTTGTATCAGGCGTTGTTGGTGTTAATGGTACGGTGTTATTGTCGCTTGATGACCCATTGCCACCAGTCGTTGAACTATCCGTACCGCCACCATTTGAAGATGAACCATTGTTATCACTTGATGAGCTTGAACCACCATTATTAGATGATGATGAACTACCACCATTATCAACGGTTGTCCCGTCATCAGTTGATGAAGAACCGCCACCGTTGTTGTCACTTGATGAACCGGAACCGCCATTATCGGATGATGAAGAACTGCCACCATTATCTACTGTGGTACCGTCCTCGGTTGATGAGCCACCATTGTCAATGGTCGTTCCGTCATCTACGGTTGAACTGGCATCACTCACAACATCAGTCGTAGCACTTAGTACAACTGCCTTAACTTGTGGCAACGCCTTAGTTGTTGCTTGTACTGA
>AEMJ01000797.1 GCA_000166735.2 Leuconostoc inhae KCTC 3774
TTCTTGCAATCTACCACTAATATAGTTATCGAGTGTTGCTTGGGAACTCTCAATATTTTCTATCAACTCAGCAACGTCTTGGTCAAAATTAAAGACATCAACATCTCTTATTTCTTGAATAAGCTCCAACGCTTTGTCGTTTTCAATAGCGCCACTTTCAATATCAATGTTCTTAACGATATTTCTAATATTAGCCATTTCAGTAGCATCAATTGACCGCAACTTATCTAGCATCAACGACATACTTCTTGAAGCATTTATTAAACTCAATTTTGTGCGTTGAATTGTGACAACATCTTCTGCCATTAGGCAACCTCCCTTTTAGCTATCTGTTCACGCATGTATTCATGTAGGTTAAAATCTTTTGGTATCTCTGGTGCAAAGAATGAGCGTACTTCTTCATTACCTGATTGAATAAAGCCCCAACCCTTTAAATCATTTGAAAGTGGGTGAAACTCTTTTTGTGTATCAGGAAACATCATACGTTTTACTTCTGGCGTAGGAACGCCCATATTGATACGTAAATTCAATTGATTTCGAATTGAGGTAGGTAAACTATCAGTGCCGGGTCTCTGCATTCCAATTAAAATATAAAAACCCAATTCACGACCAAGCATTGCAATCTGGCTCATCTTTGACATTGCCAAATCAAAATTTTTTCGTTCATCAGACCCATAAGGCAAACTATCGCCCATTTCAGTAAACGCCCCAAACTCATCAAAAATCAAAAAACTAGGTGCAAAATTAAAATCAAAATATGAACCAATCACACCTCTAGACTTTTTACGTTCCATAATTTCAGCACGCTTCATCATCTTGTCGTAGTAATCAGCAACACATTTTGTAATATCATTTACATCACTAAACACATGACCTTCTAATTCTGGTAGATGCTTCAAACTAGCCAAATCAGAATTTTTAGGGTCAAGAATATCAACATATTTTGTCAACGTTAATAATTGACCAATGATTGAAAACATTGTATATGATTTACCAGTACCAACGTTTCCAGCAATCAAAGCATTGTAAAACTTATCAAACTTCCAATCAATACCTTTCGCCACTTGTAATACCCCCTTTCTAGCTTCCAATTCCAACAACTTTCGTCTGAACTTAATTGGCTCAAACGCAAAGGTACTTGTCATCTTATTCTTAGCAAATTCAGTTGTCTGTTTATCAGCCAACAAAGCTATCTCAACAGCCGTATCAAACTCGCCTTTAGAAAATTGTTGCATATACTTTTGACCGTCAACTGGTTGTTCAATCATCAACTGTCCTGTCTTAAACAAAAACTTCACTCTGATTTTAGGAAAATATTTAACATACTGTCCTTTCTCATCACTATCAGCATCATAAAAGCCTTTAGAAACCACCAACAAACTTAATAATTGTCTGATTTCAATACTAGATAAATAGTGTGCAATTAAATTATCATGGTCGAGTGCATAAACCCGATATAACCATGGTATAAACCAACCAAAATAACCCAAAACCCATAAAGAAATCACTAATGGTAAACAAACCATAAACCAATTAACTTGATTAAATGTGCCTACTTGCCATTGATTATAAAGTAATCGAATAATCGACCAATACCACGGTAAAAACAATACTGTCATCACAAACAAAATAAAAAGCAAAGTCCTTTTTAATAAAATCTTTGCTAAATACTGATCGTTGTATTTAATTGTTTTAAACATCAATCAGCCCCCTAAAAACTTCAAACAAGATATCCTTAACTGACACAAAGCAGACCATTGCATGACAACGTTTGAACTATCAATCTTCCCTGACTTCAAACATCTCTCAACCTGCTTATAAAAGCCAAACAAAGCATTATCATATTCCACAAAAATAGTCACACTTTTAAAAAACTTATTAGTCACTAAAAATTCATGAAAACTATCTGTACAGTGCTTGACATTGTATAAAATAGCATAGGTTAATTCATCATTTTCCCTACACTTTGGAAAATATTTTACTTTAAATTCTTCTATACTTAAATCATTCATCATACGGACTTCCTATTCAACATATCTCTTAATTCAGCATAAGTATCGATATACTCTAAATAAGCCCCAAACAAACCCATACTGTCATAATAATAACCCGACTTAACAATTTCTCTAGCCCTGCCAACAAAAAATTCCAATGAAGCATCATGACCAATCAAAAGATCTCGTAATTCTTTATCAACACCAGATGCCACTAATTCTAAATACTTATTATGAAAATACTGATAAGCTCTTTCAGCTCTTTTTAAAACTTCTGGTGTCACATCTTGTCCTTCTTCATAACCTAAAGCCATAGGTTGCAAATCTTTAATTGTTAAATTCTTAGCCATATTTTTCTTCCAATCTAGCACTTTCATTAGTATTAACTGTTTTAAGTGCTGTCGTCCACTCATCAAACAAACTATGAATAACCACCTTACCAACTCGACCGTAAATATCTCTAAATAGACACTGACCTTTTTGTAAGTCTTCTAGTAATCTTAAGTTGGCTTTATTCACTGGCAAATTAAACTGTCTTAAAATATTTGGTCGGTCATCAACACTATCAAAAGCAAATAATTGCCCAAATTGTCCAATACTGTCTTCCCCTGAACTATCATTAACTCGTTGTGTGGCATAGAATAAGGCGTTGTTTTCTGAACGTCCTAAACGTTTAATACTATCAAAAACATTCTTACCTGCTTGTGATGTGTTAAATATCCATGCTTCATCAATCATTTCCAATGTAAATTCATCTGGGTTGGCTCGACCAAACTTTTCAAGATACTTTCCAAGTGCTAACATCAAAGCAATTGAATACTTCTGTGTCTCCGAATATGTCCGACTATCCTGATTAGCTTTTGGTAATTGAAGACCTGTGACTTCAAGAATAGTTCGTTTATCATTAAACTGTAAGCTATCCGTTGTACCGTCACTAAAAGCCAGTTTTAACATGGTTTCTGGCACAATACTACGATAAAACTCGGCTAACTGTTTCTCATCATCTGACCCTTTAGCCAATTCATCAAAAACTGTTAAAGTCCCCACTTTCTCGCCTTGAATACGCCTTGAACAAACAGACTTAATCGCTTTGTTTAAAGCTGTTTCAATCAAAATACTACCTGAAACTAACCTAACTTGTGTTAACATTTCTTTAATCAATGTCATCACATCAGGGATATCATCTTCACTACTTTGTGTATTCAACGTCAACATTGGGTCTAAAATACCTAAGTTTGCTTTATCATTGGCATTTAAAGTGACAAAATGAAACGACTTAATCAGCTTTTGAAAATATGGGTTTTTCTCTTTTTCCAATGCTCGCATAAACCATCGTCGCACTTCTTGTTTTGGATCAATATACAAAATCTTCGTATTAAACATTGCCATGTGAAGCAACAATATCTTAAACAAAAATGATTTACCTTGTCCGACATCACCTGAAATTGCTAAATGTGGACTATCTGTTTTTGCCCCTTTAATACCTTTGTTAGAAACCACCAAATTAAGCAACAATAGCAATCTTGATGAAGCCACGGCACTATCAACACCACGATACTTTTGTAAATTCAACACGCGACCAACATAAAAACCTGTATTAGCCCCTAATGCTTGCGTTGTGCCAAACATTAACTCTGCTAAAGCAGGTATTGTTGTAAACTGTTGCCAATGCTTGAACACCCCTAAAGCAACAGCGGGTAGTGTTTGATACAATAGTTGTTCTTGTTGGAATGTTGGTTGATAAACTTCAATATCTCTATCAAAAGTGTTCAATCTTGTCTTTACTTTTGAAACTAGTTTTTTTAATTCTGCTAAATCTTCACCTCTAACAACAAGAATAATCGACCAACCAATGAAACCGTTCTTATCATCTAACACATTGACTAAATCTTTTGCCAGTTTATAGTTTAATTCACTGCGCTTAGAACTGTCTTCGTTTGTGTTATAAGCGTCTCGCATTTCATCTCGATACTTCCCTTTTGATTGTTTGGTTTGTTGTCTTAAACCACGCCAACCGTCACGTTGGGGATAGTTAATTTTAATATGCACTTCCAACGGAAATTTAAACGATTGTAATTCTGGTAACAATTCTAAAAACTGTATTTTATCTGGTAGATTAACCACTAAATGTGTAAAATAATCTGTTTTATTATCCGCAATACGTTCAACAAAACCAGTGTGTGATAAATCAAACACCGTATCACGCATTTTAAGTAATGAGGTGTCACTTTCGTGTCGATACGTTAGCCCAAGCATTGCCACTAACTTTTCTTCACTTAACTTTTCGGCATTCAATGGTCTCAAAATACCTAACACATCATCATTCATGGTCTCATAACGATTGAAATAATCATCAGTTAACTTTACTTGATAACGCAGGGTCTCGGCAAACCGCTTCAAAACTAAATCAGTCACAAAACTAACCTTGTCTTTTAAATCATCGCCAACACTGGTATTTTTTAACTTCACACCAATATAGAATGTATCAATCACGGCAGGGTTGAACTCACTTTGCAATAAATTGACTTCTTCTTGTCCGATATAATACTCCGCTACATCTCGTAAGTCATCAGCCCAATCAGGACTAGTACCTTGAATACGACCTGCTAAGTCCATATCTTGTGGTAACAACTTTAAATCAACATCATCATATTTTTGTAAACGTTCAAACACATCAATAAAGCTATCCTTGTATTGTCGTTTATCTTCAATGTTAGCGACATTGATTTGGAAAGGGTTGATTTTGTAATAAGCCCAAACGTCCCCAATCGTTGTCAATAACAAGTTGTCTTTATACTGCACAACTGGGTTTTCATATTTAACGGTTGCTTTCTTTGCCATTATTGCGCTACTCCTTTCTCAAGATATTGTTTAACCTGTTGTTTATCTGTAATCACAAAAGCACGCCCTGTGTTAATGTTTTTAAACGTAGGCGTGCTTTGAATATTTTGTTCTATCATGTAGTGTTGATTATTCACATTACTTACATTGATCGTTTGCACTTGCTTGTTGTGACTTTGAAAATTCAAAACATTGTGCCAAAAAACCAATGGATAAACTTTTTGACAATCAGGACAATCAGCTTTATAAAATAAAGTTGCGTGTGCTTGTTTATCTAGTTGCTTGACATCATTATTTTGAAAGTTCATTGAAACAGTCGGTATAAAAAGAAAACCAATCACTAATAACACAATGACTGGTAATACTTTATTGATAATAATTTTAAGTGGTTTTGGTAACCACATTTTTTTGGTCTGTTTATTTGGTTGACTACCCCCTTTAATACGTGTTTTGCGCATGATATATTATTCTCCTTTTTACTGTAAATCGTTGATTTTAATTGACACAAACTTATTTAAATTTGTATCATACCAACCATATATTAGCACAGCTTGCTTTCCTGTTTTTGTGGTATCACTACTAACTTTCACAACTACTGTCGCCAGCGTTTCAATTAGATCATCTTGCTTATCACTGGTATAACCTACTGCGGTCTCATATTCACTTTGTAGCCCCAAATTATCAATCTTAGAACCCCCTGTGTCATCTCGACCGTCACTAAACAAAATTTGCTTTTGTTCATCAGTTAAAGCGACATCATCACTCACTTTTCCAAAACACTTATCATAATCTGCTTGACTACTGAAAGTGTAATAATTCTTTGCAAAATCTATCAAGGTTGACTTTGCTTTTTCGTCTGCTTCATTATAATTTGTTTCAAGTTTTGTAGTCGCTTTAGTAGTCGTAGCTAGTTGCTTATCAACTTTCTTAAGGTTACTTTCTACCTTTGCAATCTTTGTGCGCTGTTGTCCGTTATAACTCATCACAAGCAAAACCCCAACCGCTAAAAGCCCTGTCATTAAATAAATCACTTTATTTTTCATTATCAAAAGCTCCTTTCAAAGGTAGCCTTGCAACATCAGTTACTTTTTGATTAGTCACATCATAAGTCACTCGCCAAGCGACACTTTGCACATCACTTTTGGCAATCACTAGATAATCAACTTTATCCTGCCATTGTTTACTAATCGCCACAACTGGGACATCATAATGTGCTAAAGTAACATTTTGAACACTAGGTGCTAAAGTATTTGTTAATTTATTGATGATTGTTGTGTTGGTATAATCAGGCAAAAGATGAGCATAATCAGTTGCCTTATTATTTTGAACTAGCTCAATGAACTGTCGTACTCGTGTCTGACTTGATGATAAGTTAATTTGCTGTAAGTCAGGTTGTGAGACAACGGTTTGTTTTGTTTGATAATTAACCTGTTGCTTTTTGTAATCAGCCTGTTTTGTCATATATTGCTTTTTAAGTTGATTAGTCTGGTTGATTTGTACTAGTAAAATGCCAAACAAAATGATACTAACAAAAATCATTATCCGATTTACTCGCATATCATCACTTCCCTTTTATATAAACCATGCCTGCACCATTAGTTAATTCTCTAAAACTAACTGTGCCACTACCACCATTGACAACATTACATTCACTCACTAAGAAATGTTTACTGTCAGCACTCATCGCTTCAACCACGGCAACGTGTCCGTATGTTGGATCAGCGCCACCTGCACCTTGCGCAAAGCTAACCGCCCAACCAACGTGTGGCTGTGTGTCAGTTTGATAACCCCTTGCTTTAGCATTTCTGCCCCAATCAGCCCCATTACCTAAAGCATTCTCTACTGGTGTACCTAATGCTTGCATTCGATTGTAAGTATACCAAGTACATTGCCCGAATGGATAGGTATTACTAGAAGAAGTAGCAGTAAAGTTTTTGTTTTGACTTTATCCTGATATTGAGCAGGCATTTTAGTAACTGGCGCACCACTTGACCCCATGCCTTGTGCTAAATTAGTTGCACAACCGCTTGATGTTTGCTCTGATTGTGTCTTATTGCTTGCATTATCAGTCGCATTTTTACCGTATCAGTTGCTTTATCTGATGAACCACCCGAGAACTTACTATACCAACGTTTAGCCTTAGCTATTCTTTCAGATTGCGTTCCAACACCCCCACGTTCCCACTTAGCTCTTAAAAACTCGGTTGCTTCATCAACATTATTGATTTTTAAACCTTGTTTAAGCAATTCAGAATTTGTGCCGTCATGATTTAAAGCAAAATTTAACTGTAAACTGGCGTCTTTCCAATCTTTATGTTGCGACTTTGCCAAGTTTAGTAAATCAACTCGTCTTGAATTGTCCCACTGATTAAGCCCCAAAGCGTAACCACTAATCCTTGCATTCATGGCTTTACTTTCATCAAATGCGAGATTACTTTGTACAACGCCACTATCAAAACCACTTTCATGTTCCGTATTACCAAGATAACCTGCAATACCTGCTTCAGTAGCGCCCGATACTTTTTTCAAATTATCATGTAAAGACTTTGCGACGGCTTCACGGTCTGCACTAGTCGCAACATTAAAATTGCCACCTGTATTATCTTCACAAGTATTTTGTGATGATTGAAAGAAAATGCCAATGATGACAATAAAAACTAAAAATAAAATTGCTAAATAGGGTGCGATAAACCATAAAATACGATTGCGAATGTGCTTTTTTATCCGTCCATTCATCACAACTCCTTATCTAATTCAGCTTTATCTCGTGCTTTAATATCTGCTTGTTCATTAAAAACTTCATCAAGATTACGTCCAGTTGTTTTATCAATTTCAGGGTAACTTGACTTGTCTTTGATAACAGGCTCATGATGTAATTCACTAGAACGTGCCTGTCGTCTCTTTTCTGCCATTTCAGACGTATCTTCGTCTTCTGCTACACGATTGTGTCGTGAACGCTCTAACAGTTCGTGATTGTCCTTTGAACTATCATCAGAATTATCAGATTGTCCGATATGACCACCCAAATAATCACGTCTGCGATATTTTGGTAAAGTTTCGTCATCTGCGATATCGCCAAATCGTTTCTTCTCTGGCTCATCGTTATTAAACTCATCATTATCAAGCTCATCATTTTCTAGTCGTTGACGTTCTAATTCATCTGCGAGCCTTGCTTCACGTTCTGCTTTGCGTTGTTCTGCTAACTCACGTAATTCTTGTTCATCTGGTTCATTACCGTTCTTGCCTTGATTATTGTTATCATCATCTGACTTAAACGTTCCGTCTGGCTGATTGGTATTGTTCTCATCATCAGGTTTTCGACCAAAACGACCACTCAACCCTTTCAAACTATTAACCCCATTTCTGGCACTATCTGCCATTTCAGAACCTGCATTAAGTGCTTGTTGTCCTGCACGAGTTAAACTAATTTTATTCAAAGCTTGATTAGCCATTGATGAACCTGTAATTGTTTGAACTAAGAAAGTCTTATTCTTCCACATCAAATACATTAACAAGAAATAGACCACCGAATTTAACAAAGCCGTGGCACTTGATGTTACTGGAATAATCGTATCTGTGATATTACCTATCCATGATACAAACATGATTGCAAATAATAAACCAACTTTTCCAAATAACATACCTATTGCCCCTAAAGCTGTTTTTAAAGCACTATTGGCAAACTTTGGAATAAGGGATAATAGCACTGTAAATGGCGCTAAATAATACAATAAAATGGCCCCTAATTGAAGCACTAGGTTAAACAGCCCAATCATCAATAAAGGTATACCATAAGCCAAAGACATTAAAGAAGACATGCCAGACACGGCAACTTGATACCATTCATACCCACCATCTTTGCTTAAATAATCATTATGTTTTGCTAAATCACTGACTGTATCGCCAGTAACCTTACCACCAATTAAACGATATGACCCTTGTTTTTCGCCTTGCGCCAATGCCGTTTTACCAAAATTAGCTAACATATAAGGACGAATAACTGATTTTTCTAAAAATTGTCTACGCACAACATCTTGAAACTTTTTTGTATTACTATAAGCACCACTACTGGTTGTTTCCGTAAATATCACAGTTTGAGCAGTAGAAGTCATGGTGTTTATTTTTGTTAAAACTGCACCCCCTGCGCCTATCCAAGCACCCCCTAAAACGGCAACTAGTAATACACTCATTATGGCTTTAAAGCCACCACCACTCGTCACTGATTTAACAAAAGCCCAAACAATACCAACACCAAAGGCTAAATAGAGTAATTGTTTGAAAACTTCACCCGCCCATGTTTGCTTAGTAAAGGTTTGAACACTACCAAAAATGTCATTGATCCCTGTTGTGATGTTGGCTAAATCAAACATTTTCGATAAAGCTACATCAAAAATTGGATAAACCACATATAAATTCACAGACATAAATATATCGCTTAACGTATGTGCCGTATTTAATGAAAAATCTGTAATACCGCCCCCTTGATTATAAGCACCAAAATGTTTCAGAATATTCTGATTGACCCAATCTATATCATTGTGAGATAAATGTTTTTTTATTTCATCGGATGTATATTGTGGCTTACCCGTGACATCGTCGACCACATCTTTAACAGCTTTATTCACATCATCAACGATATTATCTGCTCGAACCACTGGTGTAATGTTTGGTAAGACAATAACACTCGCAGGCACAAAAAAAGCCGTTCCTAAGAGAACCGCTAACACAACTCGTATTCTTTTCATTATTTATCCTTTCAATTGTTACTATTAAAAAAACACCTACCTTTGTAAGTGTTTTAAAACGTTATTTTGTTAATTTTTCCCATTTGTAAACAAGCGGCTGATTAAGATATTCACTACCATAAAGACTACCTTTAAACATTTCTTGATTTTTTAAATCATAAGCAACATAATGTGTGTCTTCATCATCTTTATATCCATTTTCAGACAAACGCTCAACTAACAAATTCTTGTCTTTGTTATAATAAACTTCTACTTTTGCCATATTACTCCCATTTGAAGACGTATCCATTAAATCGTCAACATCTGTTAAATAACTGACTTTTAAACCCTTATCCAAAGTAGCCTTATCGATCACACCCTGATTATTATAAGTTATCTTGTAATCTTTTCCTGCGACATATTTGCTTGATGTACGCTTAGTTTTTGTCGTTGTACTAGTCTGACTAGAACTGGAATTATTTGTCACATGTTGGTGTATCATTGCATATAGCATGAACGCCCCAAAAACAATCACTAAAAACCCTATGATTAGAAACGGTAGCGATAATATTTTATTTTTCACTGGCTTTTCTGATTTAACCTGTTCTAGTAATTCATCTTTATCAGCCATAACATCTCTCGCTTGTCTGTTTATTGTTACGTTCATTTTATCACACCCCTTGTCTATGTCTTATCTTTTTGTATTTTAATCGTATCTGTTGGAACTGCCCCAACTTGTCCTATGCTGTCACATGACGATACCTTAATAAAAGCATGTTTAACCATGCTCTTTAAAACTATAATATTTTATAGCGCTTTGAATTACTATTTAATCGCTTATCTTGAAATAACTGTTTTTTCTTAAACCAGTATTGCCAAGCATAAACCACAAAATAACGTACTGTTGTTTCAAATGGTAAATTATCATACTTCAATAAATTATCTAGTTGATAAATTAACACTTCCAGACCAAAAACTAACCCTAGCCCTAAACTTAATTTATCCATGTGAAACCACCCCAACACATAACTTGTAAAACATGTGATAACAGCAGTCACAACAATTAAATAAAGTTTACGAGTATTAACCATAAAATTTAAACCAATTGATTTACCTATGGCAAACTTTGCCGAATTGATATAAATTCGCCGATAATTAAACATCTTAACCACCAATACCCTTTACCCAATTAAGCAAAGCGTTCAATATACCACTAAAGGCTTGTAGTGTATTAGCTGGTCCATTAACGAAGAAGTAAACTAATGCGCCAATACCAATCGCAAACCACATTTCTTTACTTTCATTCTTAGCATAATGCTTAGCAGCACGCCACGAAGCTATAATGACTGTTCCACCTAGCAATAATGGTTTAATTGCATTATAAAAGTCCATGTAAACTCCTTTCTAAGCCTGTAAAAACTTTGTGACAAAATAAGTTGAAGCCTGTTGTTTCAACTCTAAATAAATTGTCTGCACTTGGGTAACATCTGTCCCATGTAATTTAACGGTGATTTTTGCTGTCACAACTGGTTTGTCTTTTGAACCAGTGACTTGCATATCACTATCTTCCAGACTAACCAACTCAACGGCATTATCTAAGCCAACAGGATCACTCATTAGTAATGACATTTCTTTAGTTGATGACGACACATACTTTTGTACAAATTGTTTGGTGAACTTTTGTACTTTGTTTGTCACTGCTTCATCATTCAACGTCCGACCTGTCTTATCAAATCTAGCTTTACCCACTTGACCAACACTATCAATCTCATTAGCCACATAAGGTAAACCAATCACGGTTAACTTATCATTATCTTGTGTATAAGGCACATTGACAACCATTGTGACTCGTTTACCATTTGTTTCAATCGTTAAATTATATTGTGCCGTTTTGATACTATCCACAGTAAAAATACCGTTCAATTTAGCTTGTAACAGCTTCATATCTTCGGTATTGGTCGATGATGATAAAGTGACATTCTTAGCAAAATAAGGCGTAACCTTATCTAACCATGCATCATTTTTGGTCTTATCAAACGTGTAATAAGCGGTCACAAAGTTTGCCAAGTATTGTCCCACGATTGGGTTATAACTGGTTGTCCCTGCGCTAGC
>AEMJ01000796.1 GCA_000166735.2 Leuconostoc inhae KCTC 3774
GTCGCCATTTTTAAGTAATGTCGTGAATATTTTTTGGACAGCTTTTTCATGTCGTGCTTCAGTTGTGCGGATAAAGTCATCGTATGAAATATCCATCAATTTCCAAAGATCTTTAATGCCTTTCGCCATGCCATCCAAATAACTAATTTCAGATATGCCTTCAGCTTTTGCTTTTTGTTGGATTTTAAGGCCATGTTCATCAGTTCCGGTCAAAAATAAACATCTTCTCCTAGTAAACGATGATACCGCGCAGCCGCATCAGCCAAACCGTTGTATAGGTATTACCAAGCTGTAGCTTCCTGAAGGGTAATAAATTGGTGTCGTGATATAAAAAGTCTTATCTTTCTTAACAGAATATTGTTGTTCTGC
>AEMJ01000795.1 GCA_000166735.2 Leuconostoc inhae KCTC 3774
GGATCAGAATCCGTAAGTACGAGTGAGTCAATGTCAACATCAGAATCAATGAGCGAATCATTAGTACAATCTAGCTTTAAAACTCAAAAAGTTTCGAAAGATTCTGTACTACCAAGCACAGGAATTAATTCAAATAATTCAAACAATATTAGCGCATTACTTGGTCTCGGTGTACTGTCAACTGCTGCAATCATTAAAAAATCTAAAAAAATAAAAACACAAAGTAAGTTATTATTAAAATTTTAACGACACATTGTTCAAATAGTTAGTAAGCAATCAAAACTATTTGGGCAGTACATATGATAAGTTGTAAAATGGGGGATTATTTTGAAGGGAGAAAATATAAATAATATTCATTTAGTGTTAAAAAAATGCTATGGACGAGTTTGATTGTATTTATATTTTTAATTGGTAGAAATATACTCATTCCAGGTGTTGATGCTAAGCAATTAGCTAGATTTTTAAATAATCAGTACTTACTTCAAATCGTTAACGGTACAACAGGCGGAGATTTGAGTCGTATGTCACTTTTTGCTTTAGGTTTGGGTCCATGGATGTCAGCAACAATTTTATGGCGCGTGCTGACTTTGATAAAAAATTTGATTTAAAAAATACCAATTGAACGTACCTTTCTTTTAAAATAGCAATAGCAATAATTATTGGATTTATACAATCAATTGCGATAATTAGCAATATCGACATTAATCCGAAAATTAGTATTTTTGCACAGACACAATTTGGGGCTATGGCAACAATTAGTCTGATCATGGTCTCTGGGGCTGTTTTTTTAGTCTGGTTATCGAATATGAATGAAATATTAGGCATTGGGGGACCGACAGTATTAATCTTAGCGAGTATGATAATTAACTGGCCTACCAATGTTAGCTTGTATATTTTAGAAAATGTTCGTTCTGGTTTGGATATTAATTCGGTAATTTTAATGTTGGTCATTATGATAAGTATTGTATTTCTAGTACTATTAACTGTTGTCGTTCAAAGAGCGCAAAGACAGATACCTATTAGAAGAATTTTGGTAAATAATAACTTCTATCAGCAATCTTATTTACCTATTCAAATTAACCCAGCTGGTGGTATGCCATTGATGTACAGTATGACTTTACTGGTTTTACCACAATATATACTACAAGCAGTACATTATTGGTTGCCAAATAATGTATTGGTTGAAAATGGATTAGACAATATAGCAATTACCAAGCCTCTGGGAGTCACAGCATACATAATAATTCTGTTTGCTTTATCAATTGGTTTTGCTTTTATTAATATCAACCCAGACCAAATTGCAGAAGACCTACAACAAAATAGTGACTATATTGATAATGTTGAACCAGGGGATGCAACTAGGGAATACATTACTGAAATTGTTTTTAGATTATCATTTGTGGGTGCATTATACATGAGTTTAATTGCTGGATTTCCGTTGTATTTTGGTATCATTGATAAACAATATACGCAGTATGCGCTCACAGCAGGATCTATTATTATTCTGGTGAATTTAGTCATCAATATTATCGATCAAATGAAAGCGTTACTGACAAAAAACAATTATAGCGCGTTATTTTTCGAATAATAAACGATTATTTGTTTAGAAACGAGGCATCAATTATGTTTTATTTTGTACCGTATTGGTATGGTGAAAGCAAAGCAACGACTTTTGATGACACTGTTAATCAAATCAGGATGTTTGAAGCTGTGCATGAAAATTCAGAGACTATCATCTGCGAATACTCACCTCAAATAAGATGTTTTCTACATCAACAAAATCTATCATTAAACAAATATTGGTCAGTTTTTGATATGATACAAAATATAGAAGATGTTAACAACAAAATTGTGGATTTTAATGATTTGAGTTGGCCAATAGAATCAGAATTTGTCTACACACCTTTTCGTGTCAATGTGATTCTGGCAGGAAAAACATTTGCCAATATTTCGTTTGGATTAGAATCTCAATTATCGAGTGTTAGTTATTTTGATGACGATCAGATCAGTAAAACACTTATTTTTGATGATAGAGGTTTTTTGTCTAGTATTATTTATTTTAGTGCTGGTAAAAAAACAGTTCAAGAGTACTTTGATGTTAGTGGTATTTGGCAAATTCGCGTGACATATTTAACTGAATCAGAAAAAATTGTTATTAATCCTATGAGTTATCACCGATTTAAAAAAAGTACATATCACAGTCTAAATGATCTGATACAAGAAATGATTAATTATCATTTTGCGAATGAGTCTGATCTCAAGCATGCAACTTTAATTATTGCAGCGAATGAAAAATATAATCAGCTATTATTGAATTTATCGTATCGTCCGAGTAATTTGGTGCTTTCTTTTTTAAAAACAGATACGAATATAAAAAAATGAACAGTTACTTATGGATGAATTATCACTAGCTGATATTGTGATTACAGACACTATTGGTCAGTTAGAAGATATCAAAGAAATTGTTGTTGCAAAAAATAATAGTCATTTAGTCAATAAATTACAGCACATTACACCATACGACACAAGATTTCAATTAGGCATCAGTCAACAATATAAAGAATTGACAATCTTACTCAACACACAGGAACTATCGAAGGAAGAAATCATTTTTGTATTGTGCACGATATTATCTTGCATGGCAGATAATAATTTAATTGCATTATCTATTGCTTGCTCTGAAGAAAATAACGCTGAAAAGATCGACGATTATATTAAGCAAGTTTTAGTTGGATATTATCATTTGGATAATAATGTTATTTTAAATGATTTACAAATGGATAACACAACAGATGAAAATAAACTAGGGGACAGGGATAATGCTGGCGATACCCAACAACCAGTGGGGGTTAGTTTGTATAAACGAATTAGTATGCACACTTTTCAAACAGAGAATGATATGATTCAAGCATTTGAAAAGGTTCGTTTAATCATTGATATTAGTCATAGACCTAATATCTATACACAAATAGCTGGCATAAGTGCTGGTATTCCGCAAATTAATCTATCGGCATCACCATATATTATAAATCAGCAAAATGGTTTAATTATTCAAGATCTATCTGAATTAAAAAAAGCAATTGATTACTATCTCATCGGACTAAGCCATTGGAATACTGCGCTTGTGTATGCCGTTCAACAAATGAGACAGTATACAAATGGGGCAATTGTCAGGAAATGGCGGCACATACTAGGTGAAGAAAATGGCTGATAAAATCATTCGTATACTACAGGTTGGTGTGACTAATTGGGCGACACAGCTTAACTTGGCTGATCAGTCAATGGATTGGCAGTTTGTGAGTAATGATAATGTGTCTGATTATTTTACTAAGTTATTAAATAATGAAGATGGAACACCATTGTTTGAGGCGATTTTGTTGACTGATAGTGATAAATTAGATTGTTTTGAACCGATTTTTAAAATTGCAAATCCTTATACAATTTTAATAGACTCGAATCAAATCATTGAAAATCAACAACTGCTTGAGTTATTGACACGATATCAAGCATACAAAATTGATATGAGCGTTAAGGAGGAAGTGGTTTATGATTTAGCGCACTATTTTTTGTTGGACAATACGGCGAAAAACTTAATATTAATCAAGTTCAGGTATCACCTCATTTTAATGGTCAGATCCAGTACAATGGTCATGTGAATTTATTATTAACGGGTGATTTTGGTACAACATTAACATCCACTTTGTCATGGCAGTATAATATTGCTGCAAAATCAGATCATAATCATGAGTTGTGGCTAGAATATGACACGAGTGAGAATGTGATGATGGCGTTAAGTGTACAAATGATTGAGAGTGGTACTTCTAACATTTTAAAGCAGTGGATAGTTAAGGGAGAGGCTATGACTGCACCGTTATTAATTGAAAGTCATGCCAAATCAGCCTATTATTTGGCAGTTTCGCTACAAGTACAAGGTGATGGGTATATTAAAGTTGGCAATCTTCATAATCGGTTGGCTAGAAAAAAATTCGGACAATTTATTTTAGGGGGCGAACGATTGATTGACAATAAGCATGAAGAAATTATGGCTTATTTTGATCCTGGGGACATGAAACCACCGCTGAACGTCTATTTTTCTGGTTATCGTTCAGCCGAAGGATTTGAAGGTTACTGGATGATGAAGAAAATGGGGACACCATTTCTATTGATAACAGATCCTCGTTTAGAAGGTGGGGCATTTTATATCGGAAGTAAAGAAATTGAAAATAATATTTATCAAATTATTCAACAAAAAATGAATGATTTAAATTTTACGACTGATCAGCTCATTTTATCTGGCTTGTCTATGGGAACATTTGGGGCCTTATATTATGCTAGCAAGTTAGAACCGCATGCTATTATTATTGGGAAACCATTAGTGAACTTGGGCAATATTGCTTTGAACGAGAAATTAGTTAGACCAAACATTTTTCCAACATCGTTAGATTTATTACTGTCCATGACTGGTGGGAACACGGTAAAGCATGCCGAAATGTTAAATCAGCGATTTTGGCAGCAATTTGATCAGGCTAATTTCAATCAAACATTATTTGCCATTGCTTATATGAAAGATGATGATTACGATTCTACCGCATATCATGATTTGTTAACGAGTTTAAGTCATAGTCAGGCCATCATTATCAGTAAAGGCATTGCTGGACGACATAATGATGACTCAGCCGCAATTAATAATTGGTTTTTTTCTCAATATCAGAGAATATTAGTCGATGAATTCAAAAGAAAGTGATAACAGTATGGTTAATCAAAATGCTATTATTTATTGGCAACCTCACATTGGCGAAACATACATGTATGGGTCAATAATAAATTATGTTACTAAAGACCATGTTACATTTCAAAATGATTTATTTTCAGCTGGGAGTTTTGTGCACACGTGGTTGTCATCAAGCAGTTACCAAGTACAACGATCAGTTGTTGCATTACCTTTGTTAGAGAATGGTATCGAATATCAAATCAAAATGAATGCATCAGTTATGCCCGAAAATACAGTGTATCTGCAATTTAAATTTTATGATCGTTATGAAGATATGATTGATAGCGTGACTATAAAGAATGGCGTTGGAAAATTCATTTATCCTAATAATGCGTATGCTTATAGTATGGCGCTAATCAATGCTGGCTTACAAGAGTTAGTCTTTCATCATGTTGAAATTAGTGAGGCAATTCATGAGAAACAATTGCTTTGTGATAACGATGGGCTATATATATCTGACATTTTAAATAACAAAACAAACTCAAGTTTGTTACAAGTATTATTTACTGAGCCTGTAGTTGGAACTATTGGTATCGTCCCAGACAATTTGTTAAATCAAATACCTGATGTGGTTCAAATTACCAGTAGTAAACTATATGGTGGTTTTTACATGAATAATCAAGTTGAAAATGACATCATAGCTGTTTTAGATCAAATACAAAAGATTTATGAAGTTCAATCGATTAATTTTATTGGTTATGGACCTGTATCTAGTGCTGCTGCGTTGTATTATGCAACCAAAGTAACACAAAGTACTGCTTACGTGTCCTCTGATTATGGTGATATCAGTCTGTCAAAAAATGTGATTTATACCGATGGTTATGAACAATTTATCGCGGCAAAAAAAATTTTGTTAATACACCAAAACATACTTATTATCAAGTAGAGCCGTTGATAGCAAATTTAAAAATTGTGGGAACTCTGTTAGATAAATCTTCACGTTTACAGTCGTATATTGATTTTGTCGGTCATTGAAAGGAACAAAATGCTCACTTTAGATAATATGCGTCTAAGAAAGACACAAAAAATTTTAAGACAAGTCAATCGATTGACCAATGTAATGTCTAAAATGTCTGATGTTGAACTTAAACAGCAAACCAATTTGTTGAAGCAACAATTAAATAGTGGCAAAAAATTAGATGATATTTTACCACAAGCTTTTGCAACAATTAGAGAGGCAGATAAAAGAGTACTTGGAAAATTTCCTTATGATGTACAAGTTTTAGGTGGGATTGTATTACATCAAGGCAATATTGCTGAGATGAAGACAGGCGAAGGTAAAACATTAACTGCTACGTTACCAATTTATTTAAATGCTTTAACTGGTGAGGGTGTGATGCTAATTACAACCAACAGTTATTTAGCTATTCGTGATGCACATGAACTTGGGAAAGTTTATGAGTGGTTGGGACTTTCCGTCGCAGTGGGTGTTAATGAAAATCCAAATTATAATTATACGGTAACAGAAAAGCAGGAAATATATCGAGCTGATATTTTATATACAACGAATGATGCAATTGGTTTTGATTATTTACAAGAAAATTTAGTGGCTAGTCAAGATAAACAGTTCTTACGCACGTTTAACTATGCTATTTTGGATGAAGTAGATGCTATTTTGTTAGATTCAGCTCAAACACCACTGATTATTTCTGGATCACCTCGGGTACAATCAAATCTATTTCATATCGCTGATCAATTTGTTTTGACGCTGTCTGAAAGCACAGATTATGCCTTGGATGATGAAAAAAGCATGTTTGGTTGACAGATCAAGGTATCGAACAAGCAAAACGCTTTTTCGAAAAGCCGAATTTATTTTCTACTGACAATTATTTACTAATCAGACATATTGAATTAGCCTTACAAGCGAAAGAATTGTTCAAAAGTAATCATGATTACGTTATTGATAAAGACGAAATAAAGTTACTAGATGTGAAAAATGGCCGTATTATGGCGGGTACAAAATTACAATCAGGATTGCATCAAGCTATTGAAGCCAAAGAACATCTAAATATTACGCAACAGACACGTGCAATGGCTTCAATTACCTATCAAAATTTATTTAGAATGTTCAAAAAATTAGCTGGCATGACTGGTACAGGTAAAACTAATGAAGAAGAATTTATTGAAACCTATAATATGACAGTCATTGTTATTCCAACGCATCGCCCAATGATTCGAAAAGATTTACCTGACAAAATTTATGTTAATTTACCAGAAAAATTGTATGCCTCAATGTCTTTAGTCAAAACATGTTATCAAAAACAGCAGCCGGTGTTATTGGCGACAGGATCAGTAGAAATATCTGAAATCTATTCACAAATGTTATTGCGTGAAGGCATTCCACATAATGTGTTAAATGCTAGGAATATTGCTAAAGAGGCAGCAATTATTGCTGAAGCTGGGCAATTGGGGGCAGTGACTGTGGCAACTGCTATGGCTGGTAGAGGAACAGACATTAAATTAGGGGAGGGTGTTTCGGAGTTAGGTGGGTTAGCTGTTATTGGTACTGAACGTATGACAAGCAAACGGATAGATTTGCAACTTGCTGGTCGTGCAGGGCGACAAGGAGACCCTGGATTTAGCCAATTTTTTGTTAGTTTAGAAGATGATATTATCATTAAACGCGGTTCGGAGCGTATTCATCGATATTATAAAAAGTTTGCCGAACAATTTAATGTCGAAAAGCCACATGAATTAACACAGCATCGTTTTAAAACGAGTGTTAATAAGGCACAATTCTCAGAAGAAAGTCAGGGACGTGTCGCAAGATTAAATGCTTTAGAGTTTGATGAGAGCATGCGAATTCAGAGAACATTAGTTTATGAAGAGCGAAATAAATTATTAAGGATGAACCGTACTTTAGAGAAAGAACTTTTGAGTGCAGCGCATCGAGAGATTGATAATTTTTTGCGACAAAATAAGCAATTAACATCCAATTCACTTAAAAGATATATCTTAGATAATATTAATTATAATTTTAAACAATCTGATAGCATTCTAGATCCCGATAACTTTCATGATGTGGCTTCTCAGTTGTTAAAGATGGTAGAAGAGGAGCTACAAAGAAAACGCGAGGTCATGGCATCGACGACCCAAACGATTAATTTTCAAAGAGTTTGTGTTTTAAAAGCCATCGATGTTGGATGGATTGAACAGGTAGATAATTTACAACAGTTACGTCTGGTTGTAACTGATAGAAGATATTCACAAAAAAATCCGCTTTATGAATATCAAAAAGAAACCATTATATCTTATCAAAAAATGTGCAAACAGGTGGATAAACTAGTGTTGAAAAATATTATGTTGAGCACAATTAAACGTGAAAAAAACGGTGAACTCACAGTTTCATTTCCATAACATGATTGTTAGAAAGGACAAAATATTGAGAACTCACATTACAAATATTTATGGTCAATCATCTTCCAGTACAGCCATGATTGCTCAAAATATGGTAACAGAGGTTGCTAAGTCACTTGGATTTAATGAAATTGGTATTTATTCATATCCGATTCATACAGATACGCCGCAAGAAATACGTAAGCGTATTGATGGTATGTTAGCAGGTGTTTCAGCACACGATGTTGTTATTGTTCAACTCCCGAGCTGGAATGGCATTGAATTCGACGAACTATTTATTAATAAACTATTAAGTTATCCAGGCATTAAAATTGCAGTATTCATTCATGATGTTGTGCCACTTATGTTTGAAAATAATTATTATTTGATGCAAAGATCGATTAATTTGTATAATAAGGCTGTGACATTGATTGTGCCTTCGAAGGCAATGGCTAATAGACTAAAAAGTGAGGGCTTAGTGATGGATCATATTGTGATACAACAACTTTGGGACCATGTAACTAGTTTGATGCCAGCGGCTCCAAAATTTGAGCCGCTGATTAACTTCGCAGGATCAGTCACACGTTTTCCGTTTGTCAAAAGTTGGCATAATGATACAAAACTTCAAGTTTTTTCACAATATGATGAAAAAATTTAAATGAACGAGTGAGTTACCAGGGATGGTTACCAGACAACGAGATATTACGTCATTTGAACCGCAGTTTTGGTTTAGTATGGAGTGAAAACACTAAAAATCAGTTTGAGCGTGAATACTCAAAAATTAACCTATCTTATAAATTAAGCACCTATTTGGCATCTGGATTACCAGTCATTGTGAATCAGGGCATTTCCAATCAAAAATTTATTGAAGACAATAATATCGGTATCGTTGTGCCATCTTTATCAGAAGTAGATCAACGTGTAAAAAATATAACAAAAGCGCAGTATAATGATATGGCTGAAAATGTTAAACGAGTTGGATATTTAATTCGTCAAGGTTATTTCACTAAAAAAATATTAATTGATACTATGCATCAAATATTGTCTTATTAAGAAAGGAACGATACATGACGATTTATAGCTTTAATTTAGGTATTGGTTGGGCAAGTAGTGGTGTTGAGTACGCGCAGCTTTATCGAGCACAAATTTTTAGAAATTTGAAACAAAAAGCCAAGTTTGTCTTTTTAGATCTTATTACTGGAGATAATATTGAGCATTTAACACATAACATTGGTTTTACTGATGATGAAATTATTTGGATTTATCAATATTTTTCAGATATTAAAATTGAGCCAACATCTTATTCATTAAAACAGTTAGAAAATAGTTTTAGTCTGCCATTTGATCGTATTGAACAGAACACGGGTTATGTACGTTATATATTTGATAAAGCAAATGTAATGGTAACTGCCTATTTTGCAAAAAAAATAAAAACGTTGTGGAGCGAGCGGAATATGTATCTCGAGGAAAATTAATTCGTAAGGATTACTACACGCATACTAAATTATTTTCAGAATATTATACACCAAGAGATAACAGGGCATATGTGTATGAGAGACGTTTTTTTAATCAAGACGGTTCGATAGCTTTAGAAGAAATTGTTGATGGCGAAAGTAGTATGTTTCGCCTAAAAAATCAAGTCATACAAGGTAAAAATGGTTTGATTGCTTATTTTCTGAAATCTTTAAATTTAACAAAAACGGATATTATTATTTTAGATCGTGCAACCAATATAGGAAGTACTATTTTTAAATATAGTGCGCCAGCAAAATTGGGTGTTGTTGTTCATGCTGAACATTTTAATGATAATCAAACCGATGAACAAAATGTGTTGTGGAATAATTTTTATGAATACCAATTTGATCAAGTCAAAAATGTTGATTTTTTAATCACAGCAACACAGTCACAAGAAGAAGTGTTAAGACGCCACTTTGATCAATACACTGCATACACACCGAATATTGTTACAATTCCTGTTGGAAATTTAGATAAGTTGCATATACCGTTAAAAGCAAGAAAGACACATTCGCTGATAACGGCTTCTCGATTAGCAAATGAGAAGCATGTTGATTGGCTAGTAAGCGCTGTGATTAAGGCAAAAGAGGTTGTTCCAGATATCACTTTTGATATTTATGGTAAAGGTGGTGAAGAACAAAAAATCAGGAAAATCATTAACGATAACCATGCACAGGATTATATTAAACTAATGGGCCATTCAGAGTTAACACAAGTTTATCAAAAATATGATGCCTATATTTCCGCTTCGACAAGTGAAGGTTTTGGCTTAACGTTAATGGAGGCGGTCGGATCAGGATTACCTATAATTGGATTTGATGTACGATATGGCAATCAAACTTTTATTCAAAATAAAAAGAATGGGTACCTAATAACTTATGATAAATCAGATGATATAAGTATTATCATCAGTAAACTAACGCATGATATCATTGTACTTTATACAGAGCATCATCTAGCTGATTTTGAACAGCAATCTTATAATATTGCAAAAGATTATTTGATCGATGAGGTACAACAAAAATGGCAAAATTTGATCGAAAGGGCGTTAAATGATTAATTTATTTGATAGATACACGCAATCAAGTCGTGATTTACATGATTCTCTAAAAGCTGCTGGTTATGATCAAGCAACTGTAGTTGTGACAGAAGATGGTTTTTTACCAGATCATGTCAGTTCTCCTTTTTCATATTATACAAAAATATACGAGCAAGTTGGCCGTCCGTTGTACTTTAATCAAGTAGACTGCCCTAATTTTTGGGAGATTCGTGGTAACAATCACGATGCTACTATTTATGATGAAGATAAAAAATGGCAAATATTATTTATGTTCCAAATCTTGCTCATAAACGCTATGTTCAAAAAGTTGAATGGTTAGACTTAAATGGGCACATTCGCAGCGTTGACCATTATAGTAAAAATGGCAATAAGTTTGCGCATACGAATTATAATATAATGAATCAACCAACGATAACGACATATTATAGTGTTGATAATCATGAAATAATTGTTGAAAATCACATTACAAAAGATATTATTTTAAATTTAAATCAGCAAGTATATATTTTTAAATCGCGTGCGGATTTCGTTACTTATTATTTAAAAAGTGTATATGGTAATGATATGAATCGTATTTTATATAATTCATTGTCTGTACCTTTTCTTGTATCATACCAGTTAGAGCAACCGGGAGATGATCTGTTGTTCTGGCAGGAACCATTAGCGCAAGATATGATATTACCTGGTAATATGATTAACTTGTTAGAACATCATGGTCGGACTCAAAAAATTATTTTTCAAAATAAAATAGATTACAATAAAGTACAAAATAAGTACCCACACTTAGCTCATCAATTATCATATGTTGGTTACATTTATCCGATTAATAAACATGATCAAGATCCAAATGAGGCATTGATATTAACTAATTCTGATGATATAGAGCAAATTACTCAAATTGTTGAAGATCTCCCTAGTGTTAACTTTAATATTGGTGCTTTGACTGAAATGTCAAGTAAACTAATGCGATTGATGAAGTATCAAAATGTGACATTATACCCTAATATTGAATATCATGTTATAGATGAATTACTGACAACCTGTGCTTTTTACTTAGATATTAATCATGATATGGAAATAATGTCTGCTGTGCGCCGAGCATTTTTGAATAATTTATTAATTTTGACTTTTGACAATACGAGTCATAATCAAGAATTCACATTACCAGAACATATATTTACAACAAATAATAGTAGTGAGTTAGTTAATTCGGTTCTGAAATACATGAGTAATCGACAAATGTTATCGGACGCTTTAATATTACAACAAAATCATGCAAATCAAAGTAGTATAGATGACTATCAAAACATCATTAATTAAGTATTGGAGGGATGATTTATGAACGAAAAAGATGATAATAAGCAATTCCAACAAGATCCTGTACAGCGTGAAATTAATGAGCGATTAAAGTATGCGCGTTATAAAGTGCCAAATCAAAAAAAAGTGCGACATAAATATGAAAATATGCAAACACTGTTAGCTGGGATTATGGCATTAGGAATATTATTTGGATTAATAGCTATTATTATTCAATTATTTATTAAATAGTATAAATTTTGTTAGTTGACTCATGTTTGTTTAGAAATTGGACATGGAATAGCATGTCCAATAGAAGGGGCAAATTTAAAATGAAAAAAGCCATTTTTTACACTTATAGTGGTGAATATGAGTGGTTAGTAGCTGTGTCAATACAGTCTATTATTGATCATTATACTTCTGAAGAAACAATTGATATTTTAGTTTTTACTGATAAAACATTTGAAACCCAGCAGGCAACAATAAAAAAGTTACCTTGTTTAAGTGGGAAGCCACAAATCAAAATTTCATTTTGGCGTTTTCCAAATTGGATTAATCGCATCACAAATAATGTTTCTGAACGTTTTCCGGCTGTAACTTTTTTAAGGTTGGGCATACCAATAGAATTTCAAGAATTTGATAAAATGCTTTATCTCGATGCAGATACACTAATTTATACAGACATTCATCATGTTTTTAATCAATTAAAAACCGAGACGATAGCGGGTGTATTAGATATATTTCATTATTTAAATACAGCAGATGACCAAATATTGAAGCAATATAATGACACGTATAATATTGTTGATTCTTCAAAGTATATTAATTCTGGGGTACTACTATACAATAATAAACAGTACGCACAGCATTGGACAATTGATGAACTCGTCAATAATATCAATGATGGTCAATTTAGTCATTTCCCAGATCAAGAATTGATTAATCAAAAGTTCAATCCAAATATTCTAATTCTGCCACATGAATACAATTATCAAGAAAATATCTCATTTTTAGATCATTGGCAGGTACCAGAAAAATATAAAGAATCATTGAAGCTATCTGAGAAAAATGTGCGAATCAAACATTTTTACCGTTACCAAAACCATCTAGCCCTTTAATTGGTTATCGTGATCAATTTGATATTGATTGGTGGCAAATGGCCATGCACTTAAAAGAAATTTTATCTTAATATAGAATTTCAATTTCAAATAGACTATCAAAAAAGCGACACAATAGTTATCTATTGTGTCGCCCTTCAGTTATTTCAACTTATAAACTCAGTCACAAGCATTCCCATCATCATACTATCATGGTATTTACCTTCAGCAAAGAAGTGGCCACGAAGGATACCTTCTTCAATAAAACCAATTTTTTATAAATATGAATTGCTGCATCATTATCAACATCAACATATAAATAAACTTTGTGCATGTTCAGAACTTTGAAAGCATACTCAGTTCCCGCTTTGATTGCCATTTGAGCATAGCCATTTCCCTGATGATCTGGATGAATAATAATTTGTATTTCGGTATGTCGATGAAGGCCATCAATATACATTAATTCAACAACACCGATAAATTGTTTATCATCTTCAACAACAAAACGTCGTTCAGTCTGGTCAAGTACGTGTCGTTCATAAAGAAGTTCTAACTCATCAAATGATGTATAGGCTTCTTGGAACCATAAAGCCATTACTTTTCGTGAGTTTTCTTGTTGATATATATAGGGTAAGTCTTTTTTTCAAGTGGTCTAATCTTCATTTTTATGCTTTCAGTTGTGCGTTT
>AEMJ01000794.1 GCA_000166735.2 Leuconostoc inhae KCTC 3774
CATTCTGAGAATTGGCGTGATGATTTGCCAAAATTGATTGCTATAAAAAATAGTGGATTTAAAGAGACGGACACACTTAAACAAATTGAAAACCGCGCACGTATGTTGGTTACCAAAGCAGATGTGCAAGCTGTTAATAACCAGTTAGCGGTATTTGAGGAAAAATAAATGAAGCAAGAATTAATAGATATGACATTTATAGTTGTTGGGTGGTTAGTACTAAGCTATTTCTATGGGATATTGATCAGTTTTACTCTGAGCAAAATTGGCCAAAAAAAATGGCAACCTGTAGCTGGTAAAAAACTGATCCATTTATACATGGTCAACTCATTGGTAATATTGAACGCACTTTTGCGATGTTATTAATTTCATTGGGCAATGTTGGTGCTATAAGTATGATTGTTGCTATCAAAGGATTTGCGCGATGGGGTGAATTATCTAAATTAGATAGTGACGTGCAAAGTGTTGCAATTGATAAATTTATTATTGGTAATTTACTGAGTTTAGGATTTCCGGTTTTAATAGCTGCAATTTGGTTTTTTGTTAGTCAGTTTTAATAAAATAACGTTAAAATTTGAAATATTTAAAGGAAAAGAAAAATGACAAATACAAAACTATCATTACAAGATATTATTTTGACTCTTCAACAGTACTGGGCCAAACAAGGGGCAAACTTAATGCAGGCATATGACAATGAGGTTGGTGCTGGAACACAATCACCATACACATTTTTACGTGCAAATGGTCCTGAACCATGGCACGCAGCATATGTTCAACCATCGCGTCGCCCGGCTGATGGTCGCTATGGTGATAATCCAAATCGCTTATTCCAGCACCATCAATTTCAAGTTGTTATGAAACCATCCCCATCAAACATTCAAGAATTGTATTTAGGTTCGCTGGAAGCTTTGGGAATTAAATCATTAGAACATGATATACGTTTTGTCGAAGACAACTGGGAAAATCCATCAATGGGTGCAGCAGGCATTGGTTGGGAAGTTTGGTTGGATGGTATGGAAGTCACACAGTTTACTTATTTTCAACAAGTAGGTGGCATTGAGGTGGATTCCGTTACAGCTGAGGTAACTTATGGTTTAGAGCGATTGGCATCATATATTCAAGATGTCCCTACAGTGTATGATCTTGAGTGGGGTAATGGCGTACTGTATGGTGATATTTTCAAAGAACCTGAATATGAACATTCAAAATATGCTTTTGAATGTTCTGACCAAGAAATGTTGTTGAGACATTTTGATGAATTTGAAGCTGAAGCAACACGGCTATTGTCTTTAGGATTGGTTCACCCAGCATACGATTATATTTTGAAATCATCACACACGTTTAATTTATTAGACGCGCGTGGCACAGTGTCAGTCACGGAACGTGCAGGTTATTTGCATCGAATTCGTACCATGGCACGTCATGTATCAAAGGTATTTATTGAAGCCCGCTCTAAGCTTGGTTTCCCATTATTAAAAGATAGTGATTTACGTGAAAAGTATTTAGGTGTGAACGGTAAATATGCACAGAAGGAGGGCATGTAATGATGTCAACATTTTTACTAGAAATTGGTTTAGAAGAAATGCCAGCACATTTGGTAACGAGTTCAGAAGCGCAATTAATTGCACGTACAACAGAATTTTTGTCTGAACATCGTTTATCAGTAGG
>AEMJ01000793.1 GCA_000166735.2 Leuconostoc inhae KCTC 3774
TACTTGCCAACCCAAAAAAATAATTAATAAGATGAGTAAAATAACAAGCAAACCTTGTAGTAAATCATTACCTGAAAACAATCGCCGATACCAAGACTGTTGTTCTTTATTTTTAGCCATGAAACCCCTCCAATAATTATGCCACTAAAATACTGTTTTTCGCAATTAAAGTGGTATTTTGTATTACACCTATATTACCATATTTCGCACAATCCTAAACATACAATGTTTACCTGTTTTATCAATGAATCCTGCCTAAAAAGATTAAATATGATAATATTGAAGTAACTCATATTTTCAGAAAGAACCCTTATGTCCACAACTGTAACCGCACATACGAATATTGCTCTTATTAAGTATTGGGGTAAAAAAGATCCTATCTTAAATTTACCAACTACCAGTTCATTATCCCTAACACTTGAGCAATTTTATACGCAGACAACGGTCACTCCAAATACCCACAGTGATCAACTAATTTTAAACAATTTATCGGTAGACACAACAAGAACGCACCATTTTTTAAATGTTTTACGCGAACAACTTGGTAATTTTAGTCCGTTAACTGTCACATCAACAAATCATGTACCAACCAGTGCTGGGTTAGCCTCTTCAGCTTCCGCATTTGCGGCGCTCACAGGTGCTGTCACACATGAGCTTGGGCTTGAAATGTCAAATGAATCATTATCACGACTTGCACGTCGTGGTTCTGGGTCAGCTTCACGATCACTTTATGGTCATTTTGCCGTGTGGCATGAAGGCATGGATGATCTATCATCGTTTGCTGAGAGTCTACATGCTCCTGATATGCCAATAGCGCTTGTCGTTGCTGAAGTGTCATCTGACGTTAAAAAAGTTAGCTCTAGTGAAGGCATGCGGCGTGCGATGACATCACCAAACTATGGTGACTGGTTAAATCAGAGTAAAAACCAATTTGTTGATATGCAGGCTGCGATAATGACTAGAGATATTGAGAAAATTGGCAGTATTGCAGAAGACAACGCGTTAAGTATGCATGCTTTAAATCTAACTGCACGACAACAAGCTTTCACCTACTTCACAAGTGAGACACAACAAATACTAAAAATCATTCAAGATATCCGTCATCAAGGCTTGCTAGCTTTTGCAACCATAGATGCTGGTCCTAATGTCAAGATTATCACAACTTTAACCACTGCCCCACATGTTGTTGCAGCTTTACATGACAAACTACCGCAACTTCATATTGAAACTGCTACGAGCGGATCAGGTATAACTTATGACTAAAGTTTTCATCCCCGGTAAACTTTTTTAGCCGGCGAATATGCTATAACACATCCTGGAAACACAGCAATAATTGCTGCTACAACTACTGGCTTAAGTATTGAAATAACGCCCTCAACTACAACATCAAGTGCCTACTCAAATACCCTTCCTAAGCAGTGGCATTTCGAAATTAATCAGACCGAAAATCAATATACTGATGACTGGCGCTATGTTAGAGCTGCAATTAAAATTATCCATGACTATGTCAAGATTAATGCAAACAATCATCATTTCAACGAAATCATGATGACAATTACAAGTAACTTAAATGGTCCATTTGGTAAAATTGGCTTAGGATCTTCAGCCGCTGTTGTTGTTGGTGTTGTTGAAGCGTTTAATGATTTTTCCAACTCAACTTACCAATTTTAACGCGCTTTAAATTGGCTAGTTTAGCTCATCTGCATGTACAAAAAATGGTTCTCTAGGTGATATTGCCGCAATTACTTATGGTGGTGTCATTGCCTATGAAAGTCCAGATTTATCTGAGTTTGCACAAGCTGATAATAGTTGGTTAAACCCTACTATTATCAATAAACCTTGGCCAAAATTAGCAATTACATCATTACCTTGGCCAACAGACTGGCAACTACTACTCGGTGCAACGCATGAGTCAGCTGACACTAAATCTGCTATCAAAAACATCCATTTAGCACAAGAATTTTTATCTGAAAGTCAACATACCGTTCAAAATATTATTAATACAGTCATTACAGGTAACTATGTTAATTTTTCCAAAGGTTTGCGTGACAACCAGCGATTGCTCACTCATAATTTACCTACTGGTTATATCACACCAAAATTAGCCATATTACTGGAAAGTCTCAAAAATATTGCTGGAAAAATTAGCGGTGCCGGTTTTGGAGACAATGGTTTTGCAGTTTTTAACGACAATGTTGACAATCTCATCCATTTTTTGGCAATTACATCAAATAGATGCACAAGTCATTGTTATTTCACCGCAAAAAGAGGTTAGCTATGAGTGAATCTAAGCAAGCGCATCGTAAAGATGAACATTTATCACTGGGTGTCAATGTTTGGCGCCAAAATCAACGACTACAAGTTGGTGCTGATTTTAGCGATATACGCTGGCTACCTAACACTTTCCCAGAAATGTCAGTAGCAGATGTCAATCTTAGTACAACAATTTTAAATCATCACTTTGACTGGCCTTTTTATATTGAAGCAATGACCGGTGGCTCACATTTGACTGGTCGCATTAATGGACAACTTGCCCAAGTAGCCAAAAAAACGAATTTGGCGATGGCAGTGGGATCACAATCAATTGCTTTAAAAGAATCTGATGCAGTAGCCTCCTTTAAAATTGCCCGTCAGAATAATCCTGAGGGATTCTTAATTGCCAATTTAGGTGCAGACCATCCGATAGACAATGTTCGTAATGCCATTGACATGATTGATGCTAACGCAATTGAAATGCATGTTAATGTCGGACAAGAACTCGTTATGGCAGAAGGTGATCGTGAATTTTACTGGCTTGAAAATCTGGCCACAATTATTGCTAAATCACCTGTCCCAGTAATCATCAAAGAAGTTGGCTTTGGTATGAGTGACCAAGCTTTTGACATAATCAATCAACTTGGACCTGCCGCAGTCAATGTAGGTGGCGCAAATGGCACTAATTTTGCAGTCATTGAACGTCGTCGTAATCGGCAGCCAGATACTTTCAACATCGATCAATTTGGCTTATCCACAGTAGAAAGTTTATTATCAGCACAATTAGTAGATAATCAAGTACCATTAGTTGCAACAGGTGGTATTCAGTCTGCAAATGATATTGTAACCAGCTTAATGCTTGGTGCATCCTTAACGTCAAGTGCAGGATTTATGCTAGCAACGCTGATGGATAGAGGCGAAACTGCACTTATTCAACAAATTGAAGATTGGCAACGTGCTTTGCCACGCCTGTTTACGCTGCTGGGTGCCCAAAATGTGGCATCTCTACAGACTGCACAACGACTATATTCCCCTACGTTACAAAATTTTATCAATCAACGTCAAAGCGCGACTCACTAAGAGCCGCGCTTTTTATAATTTATTAAAGTTTTATGATCAAAATAAATATCAAACAACAAGAACACAACCTACTTAATTAAATCCAATTTATCAAAATCCACAATAGCAATAACTGGTAAATTACGGAAAAAATTATTATAATCCATACCATAACCAACTAAAAATTCATCCGGCACGTCTAAACCAAAATAATCAACTTCAAAATCAACCACACGAGCTGCTTTTTTATCAGCCAACGCTACTGTTGTCACTGTTGCTGCACCTTTTAAATCAAAATAATTATGCAACCATTGCATCGTTCGCCCAGAATCAATAATTTCGTCAACAACAACAACATCACGACCCGTTAAATCCATACTCACATCATGTACAACTTTAACTTGCCCTGTCGATTCAATACCAGAATAACTTTTAACATCAATGAAATCAAAATCAACATCAAGTGGCATTTTACGTAGTAAATCTGTTGCAAATATCACGCCACCTTTAAGTACGGCAATAAATACCGGTCGCTGTACTTGATCTTCAAATTTGACTGTTAACTCGTTTGCCACACGTTGCACTTGTGCTTGAATATCAGTTTCAGTTGCTAAGACCGATTTGATAGCTGGATGATTAATTAACGACCTCATACTAAACCTACCCTCTTAAAAATTTCATCAACATGACGTAAATGATAGTGATAATCAAAGGCATCATCAATTTGGGCTTTTGTTAAGTGTGATGAAATTGTACTATCGGCATCAACAAGATCACGAAACATCAGACGTTCGTCCCAAGAACGGGCGGTCAAGGGTTGTACAGTATCATAGGCTTGTTCACGAGATAGTCCAGCATCAATCAAACTTAACAAGAGACGTTGCGAGTATATCAAACCGTATGTACGATCCATATTTTTTTGCATTGTATCAGGAAAAACACCCAAATTGTTTAAAATACCAGTATGTCGTTTTAACATGTAATCGATAATGGCAGTTGCATCAGCCAAAATAATACGCTCTGCCGATGAATGTGAAATATCACGTTCATGCCACAATGTCACATTTTCTAAGGCCGTAACAGCATAACCACGTAAAACACGTGCCAAGCCAGTAATATTTTCATCACCAATTGGATTTCGTTTGTGAGGCATTGCAGAAGAACCTTTTTGTCCCTTAGCAAAACCTTCTTCAACTTCATGAATTTCTGAACGTTGAAGAGCCCGAATTTCGGTAGCTAGTTCTTCCATTTGTGTGCCAATTAAAGCGATAGTTTGAACATAATCAGCATGTAAATCACGTGGTAAAACCTGTGATCCAATAGGTTGTGCAGTCAACCCAAGCTCTTGCATGGCAACTTCTTCAACATAAGGTGGCACATTGGCAAATGTGCCTACAGCACCAGATAACTTGCCTGTTTCAACCTCTGAAGCCACACGATCAAAGCGCGCAATTGCTCGCGTTGCCGAAGCATAAAAACGTGCCATTTTCAAGCCAAATGTGGTTGGTTCCGCATGCACACCATGTGTACGACCCATCATAACTGTCTCTTTATATTTCAGGGCTAACTTTTTTATTGCTTCACGCCATTCTTGTAAATCTTCTTTAATAATGACGTTAGATTGGCGCAGACGTAATGCTTGTGCTGTATCCACCACATCTGTTGAAGTCAACCCATAATGAATCCATTTACGTTCATCGCCAAGCGATTCTGAGACATTTCGTGTAAATGCAACAACATCATGTCGCGTTGACAATTCAATTTCAGCAATGCGTTTAACATCAAATTTAGCATTGGCACGAATTTTTTCAAGGTCTGCAGCTGGAATATGTCCGGCAGCCACCCAACCAGCATCAACGGCAATTTCAACGTCAAGCCAAGTTTGATATTGATTCTGCATTGACCAAATGTCACGAAGTTCTTGACGAGAATAACGTTCTATCATTTTTATATTCCTTTATGTTTTGTCTTTAACTATAATTGTACCAGTTAATGACGTATTTGCATTCGCTATTTTATAAGTTTTATCTCACAAACAGTGCACATCGTTCGTTAATTATACACTATACTATTATCTAAAAAAAGTAAGATACACATGAAAGCGTGTTATTCAACTAATGTTTGTTTTGAATCTACAAGCGTCATTGAAATGATGAAAGCAATTGCATATAGTACAGCAATGACAATAAATACCATTTTATAGTCCATACCCAAACCATGAACTATAAAACTAGCCAATTGGTTTCCCGATAGTCCGGCCGCTGCCCAAGCTGTCAGCGTCATCCCATGAATTTTTGAAATTGCATGCATACCAAACCTATCTGCTAACAACGGCGGTAGTGCAGAAAATCCGCCACCATATCCAGCATTGATTAAAAAAAATGTGGAAACAATGACAATTGGCATCAAAGTAGCTTGATCAGGTAACAAATAAGCACTTAATGCCATGATGAGAGACATGATAAAAATAACACGATAAATTGTGTTACGATCTTTTAAACGGTCTGAAAAGCTAGCAAATCCCACACGACCAGCAGCGTTGAAAAAAGCATCAACACTTACAATTATCGTTATCGCGGCAACTGAAAATATAGCCGATCCACTATTTGTTTTGAGTCCCATTAAAATATCTTTTTCTTGCGAAATAATAGCTAATCCTGCCGTAATGTTAAGGTAAAACATCAACCAAATACCAATAAAATTAGGCGTTTTTATCAATTTTAGCGGCTTGAATTTATTCTCAAGCGGTTTTTCTTGCCAATCAGCTGGTTTTTTTATTAAAATTACCCCAATCAACATCATTATGGCAAAAACACCCCCTAAAATAACAAACATTTGCCATAAACCAACATTTAGTTGCAAACTGATCATAATGGGAGAGAAAATCATTTTGGCTAAGCCAAACCCAGCTACAGCTAATCCTGTTCCAAGCCCTTTATTGTCTTTAAACCAGAGCATTAAATTTTTGACTGGCGTTAAATAGCCGATTCCTAAGCCGATACCCATAATAACACCATAAAAAATAAATACCAAGTAATGATTTTTGATGAATGCTTATGCCTGTTCCAATCATACCAACCACAAAAACAGCGTTGATAATAACGCAGATTTTTAATGTCACGTTCTACAAAATGCCCTAAAGCCGCTGCTGACAATCCTAAAAATAAAATGGCAATTGAAAACGCCCATTCAATATTCGGCACAGTCGTGCCAATATCGTCTGCAATAGCTTGTTTAAAGACACTCCATGCATAAACTGTCCCAATGCTACCATGAATAAGTAAAGCTGGTAATGCTGCCCGCACCCATTTATTTTCCACAATAATGATTTCCTCTTTTTGTTTTAAATTATCATTTAGCCATTGCTTATTATTGTTCTATTTAAGATAATCTTTTCTTTTTGTAATTAATTGGTAACCATTCAAGAATCCGTTCAATTTTTTATCCCAATAATACCAATCATGTTCACCTGGACTGGTTTCAAAAGTCACATCATATCCTAATGCTTTGATTTGTGATATTGTTTGTTGATTATTTTCAAACAAAAAATCTTGTTCACCAATCCATGCATAAAGTTTTGGTAATGGTTGTTTTCTAAATGATTGCTGTTGTGCTAATTTAATAATATCGTTTTCTGACCCCGGAAATTTTGTTAGGTTTCCAAATATGCCTTGCCAATAGGCATCGTTTTGCCATGCATCTCGACCTGGAAAGTTCGGATCTCCTATTAACGCACCAGACAAAGACGCGGCATAACTAAATTGTTGATTACTAAAAGCCATTTTAAATGCACCGTACCCTCCCATAGAAAGACCAGCAATAAAATTTTTGTCACGTTTTTTTGAAATTTGTGGAAAAAGTGTCGCTATTTTTTTGGGTAATTCATCAACTAAAGCGTCAAAATAGTTCATCCCATATTGTGTATTGGTATACCAAGCTAAATCAGTTGACGGCATTACAATTGCTATTGGTGTCTGTCGCACTAAACGTTCAATACTTGTTCGGCGCGTCCATACTGCTTGATCTCCTGACATACCATGCAATAGATACAAAACCGGTATATCTTGCAAATCAGCAGCCGTCCAACTTGGATTATGATCAGATAGTTCTGGTAGAATAACATTCATCACACGATCCATACCCAAAGTTTGCGAATAGTAATTTACCTGTAAAAGTGCCATAGTCTTTCCTCTCTATTTTCAAAATCGAATTTATTGTTAAAAAAGGCCAGTAATGATGCCATTCTTATCAATATCAATATCCAAAGCTGCTGGATGTTTTGGTAAACCAGGCATTGTTAAAATTGATCCTGTCATGGCTACTAAAAATCCTGCGCCAAGTTTAGGCACGAACTCACGAATATGAATCACAAATTTTTTAGGCGCGCCCAGCTGTTTGGCATCATCTGACAATGAATATTGTGTTTTAGCCATAATAATCGGTAATTTATCCCAACCAAGTTGCTTAAATTCTAATAATTGTCTTTGTGCTACTTGAGATAGTTCAACCCCTTGACCACCGTAAATTACTTGAACAATGCTATTAAGTTTGTTAGTAGCATCATCTGACGATTGGTAAAGTGGTGTAAAATCAGACTCTTGCGCGCTTTTTTCAATCACTGCTGCTGCCAGTGTTTTAGCGCCAACACCGCCCTTTGCCCAAACTTCTGTTGTATAAGCCGATGCTCCAAATTGTTCAACATAGGTTTTAACAACCTGTAACTCAACTTCTGTGTCATCAGTAAAGCGGTTAATCGCAACAATAACTGGTATCCCATAACGACCCATTGCAGTTAAATGTTGCCCTAAATTTTTTAATCCCATTTTTAAAGCGTCAACATTCTCAATATTCAAATCTTTCAGTGCCACATTTCCGTGATGCTTCAAAGCCCTAACTGTTGCGACAATGACAATTGTATCTGGTGTTTTACCCAGCAGCGGCACCTTGACGTCTAGAAACTTTTCGCCCCCTAAATCAGCACCAAAACCAGCCTCTGTTACCGCATAATCTGCTAACTGCAAAGCAGTTTTAGTTGCTAAAATTGAATTAGTGCCTTGTGCAATGTTGGCAAAAGGCCCACCATGAATAATTGCTGGTGTATGTGCCAATGTTTGTACAAGATTAGGCTTGATTGCATCCTTTAACAGCACTGTCAAAGCCCCAGCAACCCCTAAATCATTAACTGTTACTGGTTTTTTGTATATGTATAACCAACAACAATACGCGCAATTCGAGATTTCAAATCCATCAAATCAGTTGATAGTGTTAGAATAGCCATCAGTTCTGAGGCTACCGTAATATCAAAACCATCTTCACGTGGCACACCAGAAGTTGGTCCACCCATACCAATATTGATATGGCGTAAAGCACGATCATTGATATCCAACACACGTTTCCACAAAATACGACGCGGATCAATGTTGAGTGGATTACCTTGTTGCATACTATTATCCAAAATAGCAGCCAATGTATCATGTGCTGATGTCAACGCATGAAAATCACCCGTAAAGTGTAAATTAATATCCGCCATTGGTATTACTTGTGCGTACCCACCACCGGTAGCACCACCTTTCATTCCCATAACAGGTCCAAGAGATGGTTCACGTAAGGCAATCATAGTTTTTTTACCAGCCATCTGTAAAGCATCAGCTAAACCAACAGTTACTGTTGATTTTCCTTCACCAGCCGGTGTTGGGTTAATTGATGTGACAAGAATTAATTTACCAAGTGTCTTATCTCTTTTAACCGTTGGATCTAACTTGATTTTTGCTTTGTCATAACCATATGGTTCAATTTCATGCGCCTTTAATCCCGCAATCGTGGCAATTTCTGTAATTGGCTTAACATCGGCCGCTTGAGCAATTTCAATGTCTGTTTGCATATCTTCATACTTCCTTTTTACACTTGAACATGATAATATTTTCAAAAAATTCAGTTACTTGATAAGAAAAGGTTAATTTTCTTCATGATTAACCGCTTGATAAGCTATGTCATGTCGATATTCTAGGCTTGTATCTAAGAGATTTATTTTATTGTACACACTTTTTTGTGCCAAAGTTGCACTGATATCATGGGCAACAACTGTTGCCACACGTCCGCCATTTGCAACACCATTTTTGACACCAGCAAAATTGATAATTAAAGGTGTTACAGCATCTACTGTTGGTACGACTGCACCTTTAACGGGTGCTTGCGGATAACCTGCTGCGACTAAAACAACACCGACATAAACATCAGTGTTTTGCCAGCGTACTGTCGGCGTTTGACCAATCATTAATTGACTGATTAAGTCATAAAAATCACCTGAGTATTGCGGCAAAACCACCTGTGCTTCTGGATCACCAAACCGAACGTTAAATTCAATTACTTTTGGACCCTCTTGTGTTAGCATGACACCAGTGTACAACACACCAGCAAAGGGCGTTCCTTCTTTTGTCAAAGCACTAATTGCCGGTTCTACAAGTTCGGTAATCGCGCGATTTTTAATGTCATCACTAATCCATCGAACAGGGCTATAGGCACCCATTCCACCAGTATTTGGCCCTCTATTCTGATCAAAACGGCGCTTGTGATCTTGTGCTAGCGGTGCATGTGTCACTATCCCATTTTTCCCAACAAGAGAAAATATAGAAAATTCAACCCCTTCTAGGTATTCCTCAATAACTAATTTTGTCGCAGGATCTTTCGTATATAAATCCGTCAAATACGTGCTTGCCACTATAGGATCAGTTAAAATAGTGACCCCCTTTCCAAGAGCTAAACCATCAAGTTTGAATACAATTGGTAGTCCGAACGCCTGTAATATCTCCGTTGCATGTTCTAGTGTTTCCACAGTCACCGATTTTGCAGTTGGAATTGCGTACTTTTGCAACAAATTTTTGGTAAAAGACTTTGATCCCTCTAACTGTGCCGCCACCTTGGATGGACCAAAAATAGGTAACTCAGCAGCCTCAAATATATCAACAATTCCTAATGTCAGCGGCTCCTCGTTACCAACAAACGTTAAATCAACAGATTCAGATATAGCTAAATCACGAAGACCTAATAAATTCGTTGCTGAAATTGTCACACACTCTAATCCTGCATCGGTCATCCCATCATTTCCTGGTGCAACAATCACTGTTGTCACTTGTTCACTACGCAAAAATGTTTGTGCCAAAGCGTGTTCACGTGCCCCAGAACCGATAATTAATACTTTTTTCATCACAGCCTCTAAAATATTTATTTTATGTTATATCCTATTTTATCAGATTTTTTTGTATTTTTGTTCGTTAATAAATTATCTTTTTCTCACAAATAGATATATTGTTCGTTATTATAATACTATTCAATTTTAATTTGTATACTACCGTTTGCTAACCAACACACACTTACAAAAAAGTCATCGTTCGTTCACCCTGATATATATCACTTAGTGCAAGCTCATTAATTTCTAGTTCATCAAACACTGGTAACATGTCTAAAAAAGTTCGTGGTGTGTCCATATGGCGCAACTCATCACGTGTCGTCCAAAATATGTCACCTTCCTGTCCTGATTGAAGTGTACCGTGGTATTGTGTTGCCTTAAACAACATCACAATATAGCGTGCACCATCAGTCAATGGCCATTCTTTGATACCAACTAGTTGCGGATTTTCAATCGTTAATCCAGTTTCCTCATACGCTTCACGAATGGCACTAGCCACAACTGTTTCACCAGATTCAATGTGCCCACCTGGAAAGGTCACGCCCGGCCAATTTGGATTTTTGCGATTTTCAACTAGGATTTCATGTGTTTTTGAATTTTCAATCATAATCATATTAGTCAATTCAATTGGCGATGTCCGTGTCATTTTGATTCCTCTGTGACAAATTATAGCATACAAAAAGCGCCACACTCAGCGCTTTAAATTAATTTTTAATGTTTGAAATGACGTGTACCAGAAAATACTAACACAACACCTAACTCATCTGCTTTTGCAATTGAGTCTTTATCTTTAATTGAACCACCAGGTTCAACAATGGCTTTAATATCATGGTCAGCAGCATATGCCACAGAATCATCCATTGGGAAAAAGGCATCTGATGCTAATACTGCTTCACTAAAACCTGTCTTGTTGACGGCTTTTTGTATCGCATAGACAACTGAATCAATGCGGTTAGGTTGACCTGCACCCACACCCAATGTTTGGCCATCACGTGCTACAACAATAGCATTTGACTTCACATGTTTGACAACTTTTTGCGCAAAGATCATTGCACGTAATTGCTGGGCTGTTGGTTGCGCTTTTGATACAACTTCAAAGTTTGCTTCTGATTCTCCCATCAAGTCACGTTCTTGTATAACGACACCACCCAAAACAGAAGTGACTTCCAAATTTTGTGAAATTGTATTTGTAAATGGTAATGTTAATAAACGCAAATTCTTTTTTGCTGACAAAATTTCAAATGCCTCGGGGGTGAAACTGGGGGCAATAATTATTTCCAAGAAAATACCGTGCATTTTTTCAGCCGTTACAGCATCAACTTGACGATTCAAGGCCACAATACCACCAAAAATAGAAATGTCATCAGCAGCAAAGGCTTTATCCCATGCTTCTTCTAAGTTTTCTCCTTGTCCGATACCTGCTGGATTCATGTGTTTAACTGTGACTACAGTTGTTTCCTCAAATTCAGCAATAATACGCAAAGCGGCATCTGCGTCACGAATATTATTATAAGATAACTGCTTGCCATGCAAAATATCAGCATTTAATACTGAATATGATTCTGATAAGGCAGTCGTGTAGGCCGCGGCTTTTTGATGTGGATTTTCACCATAACGCATATCATCAAACTTTTCATATGGCAATGTGAGATTTTTGGGAAATTCTGATACCGTTAGATAATCAGCAATTAACGCATCATAAGCAGCAGTATGTTGAAATACTTTAGCTGCCAATGACTTACGAAATGCTTGATCAACCTGATTAGTTTGCAATTTTTCAATCACAACATCATAATCAGTTGGATCAACAATTGGTAAAACTGATGCGAAGTTTTTTGCGGCTGAACGTAACATTGATGGACCACCAATATCAATATTTTCAATCGCTTCTGCTTCTGTTACACCGCTTTTTTGAATCGTTTCTTTAAATGGATATAAATTAACAACAACCATATCAATTGGTGTAATGTTAAATTCAGCTAATGTTGCCATATGTTCTGGTAAATCGCGTCTTGCTAGCAAACCAGCATGTACACGGGGATGTAATGTTTTGACACGACCATCCAGCATTTCTGGAAAATCAGTCACGTCGTCAATTGCAATCACATTTAAGCCTGCTGCCTCAAGCACTTTATGTGTGCCACCAGTTGAAACCAATTCATAACCAAGTTCAACTAATTTTTGGGCAAATGGGACAAGCCCATTTTTGTCAGAAACACTAAGTAATGCACGTGTCATTTTAAAAATACTCCTTCATTAAGTAACTGTTCTAGTGTGTTTGGATACAAAACATGTTCAACGTTATGCATGCGCGTTTCTAAATCCTGTAAAGTATCATTAGGCAATCGGGGCACTTTTTGTTGCGCAATAATTTTACCTGTATCAATGCCATTATCAACAAAATGTACCGTTACGCCTGTCATATCAACGTCTGCTTCATAAGCATCTAAAATACTGTGTCTACCTGGGAAATTGGGTAACATCGCTGGATGTAGATTAATAATCTTACTTGGATAATTGTCAATTAAAGTAGGTGTTAAAATGCGCATATATCCAGCGAGCAAAATACCATCGACCTCATCTATTTTTAACTGATTTAAAATTGCTTGTTCGGCTTCTGGTTTGGTTTTATACTCTGAGTATTTAATAAAAGTGGCCGGAATACCAAATATTTTGGCTAAATTTAATGCACCAGCAGCAGATTTATCAACTATCAAACGCACAATTTCAGCATGAAGATGTCGCTGCAAAATAGCATCGTGCAATGCTTGAAAATTAGTGCCTGTCCCTGAAGCAAATACAGCTAAACGGACTGATTTTACCATGGCGCTACACCTTGAAAGACAACGCCTGACTCCTGACGTGCAATCATTTCACCAATGAGGTAAGCTGGCTGGTTTGCTTGAGATAGTTGCGACATCACCTGTTTACTTGCTTCAGACTTAACAATGAGTACCATACCTAAGCCATTGTTAAAAGTTAACAACATATCTTCAACTGACAAGCTACCTGCTTTTTGTAGTGTATTAAAAATAGGCAACACAGGCCATGAACCCCAATTAATCTGAGCAGATAGCTCACTTGTATATGCACGCGGTAAGTTTTCAATTAAACCGCCACCTGTAATGTGTGCCATTGATTGAATGATCCCTTGCGCCACTAATGGCCAAACAGACTTAGCATATAAAGTAGTTGGTGTCATCAGCGTTTCTTGTGTCTCAGCAGCCAAGTGGTTAAAATCAGCATCAGTTTGAATCCCTAAAACATGACGAACCAAAGAATACCCATTTGAATGAATACCTGATGATGGCAGTCCAATTAAAACGTCTCCAGATTTGACATTTTTTGGCGCCAACAACTGATCACGTTCAGCTACACCAACCGCAAAAGCTGCTAAATCATAGTGATTCGGGGCATATAAGCCTGGTAATTCTGCACTTTCTCCGCCAATAAGCGCCATCCCAGAGGCTTTAGCCGCTTTTGCGATACCGGTAACAATTGTTGCAACAACTTCTGGTCTCATTTTGTCCACTGCCAAATAATCTAACATAAAGGCCGGCTTTGCACCTTGTGCCAAAATATCATTAGCAACCATAGCCACTAAATCTTGACCAATCGTGTCGTGTTTATTCGCAGCAATTGCAAGCAGTAATTTTGTGCCCACACCATCAGCGCCTGACACCAATACCGGATTCTTATAGTCTGATCCAAGTGCAAAAGCGGCACCAAAACCGCCAAGACCGTCTAAAACGTTGTCTGTATAGGTATCAGATACTGCATCTTTCATCAATTCAACAGCCTTTTCACCTGCTTTAATATCAACGCCTGCTTGCTGGTATGCGTTTTGCTCAATCATTATTCTACTCCCTGAATTGTTTGTGAATCTAAATGAATTGTCCCATCTGCCAACGTTTCTTCATTGCGTAATGATGCTACTTGGCGCGGGTGATAAATTGTCATGGGTTCAGGGGCAAAATCAACAAGATCTTTTGCCACAAAATTTGACAAACTGGCTGTATAATCATAAATTGGACTTGGATAATGACCATCAAAATAGGCAGTTGTCAATCCAGTTCCTTGGCCATCATAAGGTAAATCAATCGCTTTAACAAGTTGATCAACGGATAAGAATCCAAGCGAATCGGCCTCTATTTTTTCACGCATTTCCTCTAAGGTATTATTAGCTCCCATCAATTCTTTGGTGGTTTGCATGTCAATCCCATAGAAAGACGGAAATTTAAAAATTGGGCTAGCAATACGCACATGGACTGATTTTGCACCTGCCTCCTTTAACATACGTACAATAAACATTGAGGTTGTTCCACGAACAATGGAATCGTCAACTAAGACCACATTTTTGTCACGTACAACATCTTTAACCGCACTCAATTTCATTCGGACGGCACGCTCACGTTTATCTTGCGTTGGCTCAATAAATGTTCGCGCAATATATTGATTTTTCACGAGACCCATCTCATTTGGTAAACCTGTCGCTTCAGCAAATCCAGCAGCTGCGGACAAACTTGAGTTTGGTACACCAACGACGATATCAGCATCAGGGACCGGTTGCTCTACAGCAAGTGCAGCACCCATACGTTTACGTGCTTTATGCACGTTGACACCATAAATTGTAGAATCAGGACGCGCAAAATAAATATATTCCATTGAATCAATATGCAATGCTGTATTTCTTGTATAACTATCAATAGTTAGCCCATCGTCATCGATTGCCAACAATTCACCAGGTTGTACATCACGAACAAAACGGGCGCCAATCACATCTAGTGCTGCTGTTTCGGAAGTGACAATATAATTCCCCTCAGGCATCTGTCCAACAACAAATGGTCGAAATGCATGCGGATCAAGTGCTGCATATAGGCCATGAGGTGTTAACAATAAGTAAGCAAAACCGCCACGTACAATATTTAGTGCCTCTTTTAATTTATCTACAAATGTCGTTGCTTTTGATCGTCGAATCAGGTGTAACAAAATTTCAGAATCAGATGAACTTTGGAAAATAGCCCCTTCTTCTTCTAAATCTTCTCGCAAGGACATGGCATTTGTTAAATTACCATTGTGGGCCAGAGATATTTGCATATCGTGAAAATTGACCATAAGAGGTTGAATATTTTCAACACCATGAGATCCGGCTGTCGCATAACGTACGTGACCAATTGCAGCTGTTCCAGCTAAAGCGTCAATACGTGCAGGATCCCTAAAAACATCGCTCAGTAAGCCTAAACCACGTTCCTGCCAGAGATGCCCATTATTATTTGAAACAATGCCTGCACCTTCTTGACCGCGATGTTGCAGAGCATGCAAGCCGTAATAAGTGAGTTGTGCGGCATCTTGTCGCCCCCAAACACCAAAAATACCACATTCTTCATTTAGGCTACGTACGTTCACACGTGTTTTTTCAGTTTGCTGGGCTAATCTTTGTGCGATTTGTTGTTGCTCTATCCCTTTAATTGCCATGAAATGCTCTCCTGATAAACTGTTTGAATTTCTTCACGTGATAAGGCAATCGTTTGTGTTAGTGTATTAATGACAACATCTGACTCACTGGTGACTAACCCAATTTTTGTTGCCTGCTTTCCTGCCAAATGTTCAAAGTCTGCAACTTTAGTCTGAGGAACACTAACAATAAACCGACTAGGCGTTTCAGAGAACAAATACTTATCCGACTGTTTCGTAGCAATATTAAAACTAAGATCACCAGCAAAACTACTTTCTAACAAACTAACAATCATGCCACCCTCTGAAAGATCATGTACACTAGCAAGTAGATTTTTGGCAATAGCTTCACGGACTAATCCTTGTGACGCTAACTCTGTTTCATCATTAAACTCAAACAATTGACCAATAATTTTCCCTAACTGTAACTTCTGAATTTCTGAACCATTGAAACTATCTGTTGTTTCACCAATTAAGTAGATGACATCACCAGCACGTTTGAAAGCCATTGTCGTTGCCTGACTAATATCATCTAACAAGCCAACCATGCCAATCATAGGTGTGGGATAGATTGCTTGACCATCCGTTTCATTATAAAGTGACACGTTACCAGAAATAATTGGCGTATTAAGTTGCTTAGCCATGTCATTAATACCAGCAACTGATTGATCTAGTTCGTAGTATACTTCTGGGTTGTCAGGTGAACCAAAATTCAAACCGTCTGTAATGCCAATTGGCGTGGCACCAGTGGCTACAATATTTCGTGCAGCTTCAGCAACGGCCATTTTTGCCCCAACACGGGGGTTAAGGTATAAGAAACGCGCATTAACATCTGTCGTCATTGCTAAGGCTTTTTTGGTACCACGTATACGCACCAAACTCGCATCCCCACCAGGTTTTATGACTGTATCAGCACGCACCATGGCATCAAAATGTTTAAACAATGAGGCTTTAGAAGCGATGGTCGACTGTGCCATTAAGGCCTTAATTGTTGCCTTAACTTGAGACATATCAGGTTGATATTGTGTATCTGAAAATTCGGACAGCCGCTTAGGTGCAATCATTGGTAAATCTTGTTTTGGCGCATGTGTTAGGAAATTAATGGGCACATCTGCAACCCTATTACCCTCAAATTCTAAAATATAACGACCATTATCTGTCACTTTACCAATAATGACCGCATCCAAATCAGCCTCTTGAAATAAATCAATGATTGGCTGTTCTTCTCCATGCTTAACAACCAACACCATGCGTTCCTGCGATTCTGAAAGCATCAGTTCATAAGGTGTCATATGTAACTCACGCTGCGGTACAAGATCCAAGTTCAACGTAATACCCATACCAGCTTTAGCTGCCATTTCTGAACTTGACGATAGCAGACCTGCAGCGCCCATGTCTTGAATGCCAACAATAATATCAGAATGATCCTTGACAGCCTTAAGCGTCGCATCCATCACTAATTTTCTAAAAATGGATCACCAACTTGAACAGCAGAACGGTCTGATGCTTGCTCTGTTGAAAACTCAGCAGAGGCAAATGATGCGCCATTAATGCCATCACGACCAGTTTTTGCCCCAACATAAATAATCGAATTACCAATACCTTTAGCCTGACCAACTTGCATGGCTGTTTGATCAATCAGCCCAACAGCCATAACATTAACCAATGGATTACCAGCGTAAACATCGTCAAAACTGATTTCCCCACCAACTGTGGGGATGCCAATAGCGTTCCCATACCCTGCGATACCTGCAATCACGCCATCAACAATATGTTTAGTATGTGTATTATCTAATTCACCAAAACGCAGTGAATCTAAAACAGCAATCGGCTGAGCACCCATTGAAAAAATATCGCGTAATATGCCTCCAACACCTGTTGCAGCCCCCTCGTAAGGTTCAACAAAGCTCGGGTGATTATGACTTTCTGCTTTAAAAACGACAGCTTGACCATCACCAATATCTAAAATACCAGCGCCCTCACCAGGCCCTTGCAATACACGTTCATTGTTTGACCAAAATTTGCGTAAAATTGGCTTTGATTTTTTGTAAGAAACATGTTCAGACCACATACCAGAAAAAATACCAGTTTCAGTAAAATTTGGTAAACGTTTTAACTCTGTCACAATGAGATTGTATTCTGTCTCAGTTAAACCCCACTGGGTATAAATTTTAGAATCACGTACTTGCTCAGGTGAGAGTTCGCTATTTATGACTGTTGTCATTTTTTTGCCTTTCATAACTGTGTTTTCCTACCATGACATCTGTTTTATAAATAATATGCATTATACTTTTGTTAAAATACCTGAAAGGATACTTTTAAAGAAATTTTGTCCGTCAATATTTCCAAGAACTGCATCAACAGCACGCTCTGGATGAGGCATCATGCCAAAAACATTGCCTTGCTCGTTCATAATACCAGCAATGTCATGTGCTGAGCCATTTGGATTATTGACGTAGCGGAAAACAATTTGATCATTTTTTTCAAGTTTAGCCAAAGTTGTTTCATCGGCAAAATAATTTCCTTCAGCATGTGCGATAGGGATTAAAATCGTTTCATCGACATCGTATGCACTGCTGAACGCTGTTTGACCGTTTGCAACATGCAATGCAACTTCGTCACAGATGAACCCTGGTTTTGCGTTAGGCAACAACTGCCCTGGTAACAAGCCAGCTTCTGTCAAAATTTGAAAACCATTGCAAACACCAACAATTAATTTACCAGCATTTGCTGCCTGAGTAACAGCACTCATAATTGGTGAAAAACGTGCGATAGCACCAGTTCTGAGATAATCACCATAAGAGAAACCACCTGGCAAAAAATAGCATCAAATCCTGTTAAACTATTTTGTTTCGCCGAAATAATTTCTGCATCAACACCAAAACCCTGTAACGCATAGAGCATATCAAAATCACAATTTGATCCAGGGAAACTAATGACGGCCGCTTTCATACATCCACCTCATCTGATACCAAACTTAGGTCAAAGCGATAAGTTTCTGTATTTTGATTAATTAACAAAGCATCCGTAAAGCTTTCAACTTCAGCAGTTGCGGCATCAACGTCTTTGGCATTTAATTTCACTTCAAAATATTTGCCTTGCGCAACTTGATCAATCCCAACGTAATCCATACGCTTTAGTGCTGCCTTAATGACCTCACCCTGTGGATCTAAAATTGATGGCTTATAAGTCACATAAATTTTTGCTAAATACATCATTTTTCTCCTTAAATGATCTGCTGTAATCGTGTTAGAACTTCTTGATAACCAACCGTGACATCCCCTGAATGTTTACGGAAAACGTCTTTATCTAATGAGTTACCAGTTGCTATATCAACTAAACGCATATTATCAGGTGATAGTTCATCAGCTAACAATATATCGCCATTTTTTGTACGACCAAACTCTAACTTAAAATCAATTAACTGAATATTAGCTTGTCGAAATAAGTCGATTAAATGGCGATTAATAATTGTCGATTCAGCTCTTAGCTTGGTTAGTTCATCGTTTGTAGCGTAATTCAAAGCCAAAATTTGTGAATCATTTATAAATGGGTCATCTAACGCGTCTGATTTATAATAAAATTCTTGGACAATAGGTGTCAATTTTTGCATAGGTGTTGCCGCAAACTTACTCACAAAATGGCCAGAAGCATAATTTCGTGTGACAACTTCAATTGGCAAAATGTCCAAACTTGTAATTAGTTCATCAGTTTTTGAAATTGAATGCAAGTAATGATTTTTAATGTTGTTTCCAGTTAAATAGTTAAATAACAATTGACTAATGGCACTATTGAGTTCGCCTTTTCCACTAATTGTTTCTTTCACTTTGCCATTTAATGCTGTAGCTTGATCAAGGTAATGCACCCACAATATATCAGGGTCATCTGTCGTGTATACCTGTTTTGCTTTACCTGTATATTTCAATGCGCCACGTGTGATTGTACGTTTCTCATACTCAATGCTGTCCATGTGCTTGACTCCATTCATATAATTTTTTAATATTGTCTTCGCCAACTACTGTGATGTGTCCCATCTTACGATTGCGTTTTATCGCTGCTTTACCATAATCATGGAAGTGCCATTCTGAATGATTTACCAAATCATTTCTAGCTTGTTGAATCTCATCTCCTAATAAATTTAGCATGAGTGCTGGCTTTTCTAGCGTAATCTCAGGTATTGTTAAACCTGTAATGCTACGAATATGACCTTCAAATTGTGAGACGTTCGTTGCTTCAATACTGTAATGTCCAGAATTGTGTGGCCGTGGTGCAAGTTCGTTCACCCAAACATTGTCATCACTGACGAATAATTCTATGCCCAAGACACCTCTTAAATCTAATGCATTTGCAATTTCAGTTGCAATTTGTTGTATTTTTTTGTAAGGACTGCACTAATATTAGCAGGTACAAAACTTGTTTTCAAAATGTGATCAACATGCACGTTTTCAGAAATTGGCCACATCGTCACATTATTTTGAACATCACGTGTCACCATGATACTCAGCTCTTTTTGAAATGGCACCTTTTGTTCTAATATAAGTGTCCCTGTTGGAAATTTTTTAACGATTTGATCAACATCATCTTGATTATCCACATGCCATTGGCCATGACCATCATAACCACCACTCACAGTTTTAAGAATTGCGGGAAACTTTATTTTTGCTACTGCTACTTTAAACTCTTTAGCATCATGAATCGCTATAAATTTAGCCACAGGTACTTTGGCAATATTTTGTACAAATGTTTTTTCTGTTAATCGATTACTTGTTATTTCAAGTAATCGCGTACCTTGAGGTAAGCTTTTTGTTTGGATAAGGTAACAATATCAACATTTTCAAATTCATATGTCAAAACATCACTACGTTTTGACAGTTCAGTTAACGCTGACACATCATCATATTCAGCAACAATTTGAAAATCTGATACCTGCCCAGCTGGTGATGCCACAGTTGGATCCAAAACACCGACCTTATATCCCATCATTTTTGCGGACAATGCCATCATTTGTCCTAATTGACCACCACCAATAATACCAATCGTTGCTGGCGGTAAAACAATATTTGTCATATTAATTCCGCCTCACTAACAATAGACTTTTGTGTTTGTTCCTTTCGAAATACCACTAATTTTTCTCTCACTTCTTCATGATGTAAAGCAATAATTTGTGCAGCTAGAATGCCGGCATTTTTTGCTCCTGCATCACCAATAGCGACAGTAGCAACAGGAATGCCAGCTGGCATCTGAACAATTGATAGCAATGAATCCATACCGTTTAGAGCATGTGACTGCATAGGAACGCCAATTACTGGAACAAGTGTATTCGCTGCAATCATACCAGGTAAATGAGCTGCACCACCTGCACCTGCAATAATTACTTGTAAGCCATTTTTTTGTGCCGCCTGGCCAAATGTTTGTAACTGTTCAGGCATTCTATGAGCAGAAATAACGTGCTTTTCATACGTTATGCCGAGCTTTTCTAATAACAAAGTTGTTTGTTGCATAGCAGGCCAATCACTTGTTGATCCCATAACTACAGCGACTTGTGTCATATTATTCTCCATTGTTCGTGTTTTATTCAAAATCACAAATACTATTCTTCCCTTGTTCGTTTACTATTCCAATTTAACAGAAAACAGCATAAAATGCTTCGCTTTTAAATAAGAAAATTCACACAAACAAAAAAACGTTCGTTATATACGAACGTTTTTATACTTTTTATACATATTTACGAACGTTTGCTTTGTAAGCACTTTCATAAATCTAAAATCTTAATATTCGCTTCTCACTCATATTGTGAATTTAACGGCTACTACGCGCCATACGCTTTTCGGCATAACCTAATGCACGGCTAATACTAAAGGTTAATACAAAGTAAATCAATGAGGTGATTAGTAATGGGAAGAATGGCTGGAAACTAGCGCCCTGTACCACCCCAGTTTGGAACATTAACTCACCAACACCAATGACTGACACAACGGATCCTTCTTTAATAACCGTCACAAATTCATTCCCCAACGCTGGTAAAATATTTTTAATGGCTTGCGGTAAAATAATGTACCGCATAGATTTCCCTTTAGATAGACCAAGAGACCTTGCTGCCTCTGTTTGACCGTAGTTAACTGAATTAATACCTGAACGAATAATTTCAGCAACATAGGCGGCGGAATTTAATCCCATTGCCAACGCACCAGCAGCAAAAGCTGATAAATTCAATCCGATAACTTGTGTGCCGAAAAATACCATAAATGCCTGAACTAACAAAGGTGTCCCACGTACATATTCAATGTATATATTGCCCAGTGACTTCAATATGAAGTTTGGTGACAATTTAAATAGCGCCAACACCGTCCCGAGTACAGCACCAATAACAACTGCAATTGCTGCTAAAGCAAGTGTAATCAACGTACCTTTAATAAACAAATTACCATATTTTGCCCAAAATGATTGTTTGGCAAACATTAACGTATTTGCCTCTTTTTGGTAGGCTTTTAATTTACCAGATGACACAATGCCATCTATTGAAGCGTTAATTTTTGACTGCAACACGGGTGAATTTTTCCGCATTGCAATTGAGACAGCCCCTTCAGATTCATTTGGCTTTGGGTAAATCACTTGAAGTGCCTTATTTTGTTGTGCATAGGCTTCAGAAATTGGATCATTTAAGACAACACCTGAAATCTTGCCAGCCGATAATTGAGAAACTAAATCCGGTACCTTCTGGATACTAACTAATGTCGATGAAGGCATGTTATTCTGTACAAAAGTTTCCTGCGTTGTTTGTCGTTGTGCGCCTACCTTTTTACCAGAAAACGAATCAACATTAGTTGTAAACTGTGGCGCATTCTTTTTTAAGATTAATATTGTTTGTTTGGGTGACATATAAGATTTTGAAAAATCAACAACTTTTTCACGCTCGGGTGTTGCATTAATACCTGAGATGATCACATCAATTTTACCAGTTTGCACAGCACCAATTAACCCATCAAATCCCATCTCTTTAATTTGAATTTTTACACCCAAATCTTTAGCGATTTGTTTTGCCATAGACACTTCAAAACCAACGATTTGATCGCGGCCACCAACTGTAGCATGAAATTCAAATGGTGCATAATCAGCTGACAAACCAACAATTAAAACACCACGTTTTTTAATCGCAGCGTAGGCTGGATCAGTATCTGCCGCCTGTGTTTGTGGAACAAATACTAGAAACATTGGCAGCAATAATATCAATCCCATCGCCGTCATGACCAGTTTTTTACAATTTTTTGTACCATATCTTCAATTCTCCTATATCCTAATTAACGTAATTAATCATAACTTGTTATGAATTTTTATGCAATGTTTTCAAGCTAATATTCATCAATAGGTTGTATATTGAATTAATCAATGCATAAAACATCATAAAAAAACGCCACAAAGTGACGTCTCCTGTTGCAAGTATCTGTAGGCCATGTTTTGTTCCAGTAATATGCAGGATCATATTACCTTCGGTAATCATCTATCTAAGTTTGTTGCCAAACCATACCGATCATCGCTTCAATTTGCTAGATCAGCCGCCCCTACCAAAAGTTTGGGTTGCCCACTTGTGGGGTTTACCTCGTCTCAAACGTTAACTTTCATTAACGCATACGTTTCTATGGCACCTTCGAGCCTATTAAGACATAGCCGTAACCTTAGCCTTTTCGACCGCCGTAGCATCTCTGCTCCTGGGTTTATTTTTTATCCCAGCACAAACACTACAATCATCTCAGATTGTGTGAGCATGGACCTTCCTCACGCTAGAAATATAGCGCGCAATTACCCGATACTTACAAATTGAAAATTATTGACACAAATGATTTAATATGTCATTGACGGTTCATTAACCAACCAAGTACGTTAGATATTTTCAGCGTCATGTCCGAATACAGCACGTTCTAAATTAGCAACACGTTTAATTAAATCTAAATTAGTCACTACTTGTGCAGGCTTTGGTGTTTCAACCACAGGCGCCACATATGGTGCTTCAGGAATTACCGTAGCAGCTGGTGTCACTACCTGAGATTGCTGTTTCACAGCCACTAATTGTTCCTGTGAAGCCTTCAATGCCGTCTGCAAACGTGCTACTTCATTTTGCAATTGGTCTATACGACCCGCATAGGCACCATAATCTTTAATAATATCATCTAAAAAATTATCAACATCAGCTGGATCATATCCAACACCCATACGTTTTTGCTTGAAAACACGTTCTAGAATATCTTTTTGCGTGTACTTTACTTGTTCCACAAGTTCACACCTCATTTATTTTTTACTCATTTAATATTACCAATAAATAACTAAAATTACAAGGTAATTACTCTCTTATTCATAAAAATTAGACTTTTCTTCATGTATTTCTTCATATTCTGTTGCATAATCCTGCAATTGATCCATATCAATCGTTGTCAACGGATATGGCATGATACTTTGATGTTTTTGAATCGCACGATAATCGTAAACAGGCTTTCCTTCAAAATCTAAATCATATACTAAAATGGCACCATCAGTATGCGTAAGCATAAATTGCTGATAATTTTTAAGTTGCTGGGGACCTTCATATGGTGCTTGTGATACGCTCTCGCAAAAATCACTTTTTGAAATTAGTGACTGAAGGCGCGCTTGATTATCAGGTTTCCATTGACTACCAAACTTTTGAAACGGCAACATCATAGCAACTTTTAAAGCCGGAAATTCTTGTTTCAAATCTGAAACAACCGCCACTGTCCATTGTTCAATACCCATTTGACCACCAGTAATTACCCATTCAAGACCGTTATCTATCTGTTCTCTAAGGGTACGATTTAAAGCGTATTTAATCACTGCAATTTTGGGGTCTTTATCACCAAATGTGCCAATTTCGTAATTACGATATCCCGTTACCCATAATCTTGACATCTCACTCACCTCCAAAATAAAAGTCTTGCCTACGCAAGACTTCTATCGTTCAGACTAATTATTACCCGTTGTTGCACCCACAGCTGCAGATCCTGAAATACCTGCTTCTGCCGGAGTCTCACCAGATTGTGGTAATGAATTAACCAACGGTAAACCACCATTACTCCATTTTTCACCCTTAACTTCATATTCTACAATATTGCCTCTTACTTTTGGCGTTACCGTATCTGGTGCTGTCCAATCAGTATTTGGTTTATTTTGCATGGCATATGACATGACTCTCTGATAATATTGCGCTGGTAGGTCTTGATATGTCCAAGGAATATAATTTTTAGCAGGCCAATCATAACCAGTCCATACTGATAACGCATATGCTTTTGTGAAACCAGTAAACCAGGCATCCTTAATAGCTTGGTCTGGCATGTTTTCATTATCACCATAAGCTACCAATCCTGATTTCCCAGCCTGGTGTAGTCCTGGAATGATTGCATCACTGGCTGTTGCATTTGGCTTGATGACACCTTTCATCATATCAGTTAACATGAAGGCTGTACTCGTTTTCATTGCCCGCTTACCAGTAGTATTATAATTATGAGTTGTGCCATCAGCTGTTACAATCTTAGTAATGTAGCTTGGTTTATAATAGGTACCGCCATTGGCAATGGCGCCATAGGCACCTGCTTCTTGTTCTGTTGAAGCATCTAAATTAATTGCATCCTGGCCACCTGGTATATGATTAGTTGGTACACCAAGACTATTAACAAACTTCCCAGCACTTGCACCACCAACTTCTTCCAAAGTTCGTGCTGCCGGAATATTACGTGACTGGGTCAACGCTGAACGCATCGTGATGTTCCCCATATCCTTGCGATCCCAATTATAGACATCAATATTGGTACCAGGGTACTTATATTTTTTATCTTCAACTGTGCGATATGTTGGCCAATTCAAGTACTCAATAGCTGGTCCATAATCTAGCAGTGGCTTAATTGATGATCCGGCTGATCGTCCAGTTAGCGTAGCATGATTAGTTGCCTGTAAAATTTGATTATTACGACTGCCGATTTGTGCAACAACTTTTCCGTTGCTGGGATCTGTCATAGTTGCGCCAATTTGCGCGTCTTCCGAGGGAAAAGCTACACTATTGCCGTTAGCAGTATCATACATGTACTGTTGCATAGTTGAATCCATATTTGTATAAATTTTCAAACCAGATTTTGTTGTATCATAACCTAATGCCTTGGCCTCGGCAATTGTTGACTTCACATACGCATCTGTCACTTGTCGATTATTATTTGCTAACTTGGCTTTTGTAGTTAAATCTTGTAGTCCATCAGTTACCGATGTTTTAGTGGCTGCAGTTGCTTGATTTTGTGTGATTGCACCATACTTAACCATGGCAGACAGAACAGTGTTACGCCGTTCTGTAGCACGTGATGTGTCTTTTAAATACGGATCATAGTTTGTTGGCGATTGTGGCATGCCAGCTAGTAAGGCAAGTTGCGCCAATGATAATTGTGTCAGTGGTTTACCATAAAAATACTCAGATGCCGTTTTCATACCTGAGACACCATGTCCCATGTAAACCTTGTTCATATAGAAGGTTAATATTTCATCTTTTGAAAAATTCTTTTCAACACGCATTGCCAATACTGCTTCTTGTGCCTTACGCTTGATCGTTTGATCAGCTGTTGATGTACTAAACACTGATAATTTAACTAGCTGTTGCGTTAAAGTTGAACCACCTTGCATACCCAATGATGAACCGCGAATATTAGCTAATAAGGCACCAGCAATACGAATAGGGTCAACACCATTATGCTTATAAAAACGTCGATCCTCAGTTGCAACAACCGCTTGTTTTAACTGTTTTGGAATTTCATTTGAATTTGCATAATCACGATCTACTGTTGATAATTTCCAAATTGCATTTTCTTGATTATCATAAATGCTACTCGATGTTTCAGAGGCTAAATTGGCTTGTGTGATGTTCGGTGCATCGTTTGCATATGTCACAAATACCGCTGTTCCAGCCAGACCGCCAATGATTCCTAAAACAACTAACCACAAAAATATTGCTAATACCCAATGTCGTTTTTTTCTTGGCTTTTTGGGACCGCCATTACCATTTTGATTTTGGTATGCGTGGCGGTTCAGTTGCCGGATGGTTATCGTACATATTGCGATTGCGATTCACACGCGACCATTGATTTTCGTTTGCCATAATGACTAGAGTACTCCTAATTGTTAGTTTAAATGTTCAAAATACTGATCAACAGCCTTTAAATAATCTAGACTCGGATTGAGACTATTTGGCACAACGTAACTATCACGCACAATTTCATGATATGAAATTGATTGCTTTCCTTTCAGTTTTTGCCACTGTGCAATCAAGTATTGGGCTGGATACAAATAGGTTTCATCTAAACTTGTAAATTTAATAATCACAAATCCAACACCATGCTGCGATAAAATACTTGCCAAATGAACAATTTGATGTTCATGGAAATTTTTTAACGGAAATGATGTTTTGTTTTTAGTTTCTTTTGCATCAAAATCAAGATAACGTCCTTGATACACACCATTATAATCAGTTGTTGAAGCCTGTTTAAAATACGCTTCAGTAATTTTCGCCGCCGAACGTGCGGGATAATCAACTTTCACAATTGTTATTGGTGTTGGCTTTTTATGGATGACTGCTAAATGATTTGCAAGATAGTAGTCATTTGCAAGGTTAATTTCCTCCTCCAAACCCATTCCTCGTTTACCGAAGGTTAATGCCTTTTTAGTTGTTTTACCTGTACGTATTGTATTTTGAATTTCTTGGGCACGATGAGTCCCTGCAGGATAATTGATTGCCATTAATCCTCTCAACTTCAAATTTTAAACTATATAATTACTATTTTACCATAAAAGAAAAGATGACAAGCTAAAATTTGGTATCTTTTCTCTGCTTTATAATATAACAGTTGTTGATACTACTTCAACTATTAATCAAAAAAATTTGTATGCGTGATTTCTAAACGTATTAACGCTATAGTGCGTCATTTACGATCAACTAGCTGATGCTATTTAAAACTATTTTTCAATTTAACTATAAAAATATTACCCATTGTAATCAAGGAAGTATGACCAAGTAACACTTGTATCATCATGACATGCCTACCAAACTTTGTACCCCTTTACTTGTATATATCTGATTATTCTATAGAAAAGGTGAACTTATTATACAAGCATATTTTTTCAAGAATCAAGAACAATTGACACACATTGATCAACATGTAAATTATAATAACAAAATGATAATTCAATATCACGCACAAAAAAATACGATAAAGGCTAACCTCATCGTAATTTTTTGTAAACACAACTTTTCATGTTCCCATAAAACGCTCTAAACCACTTTATGAAAGAATCTATTTTAATGCTATTCCCACTCAACAGTTGAAGGTGGCTTAGCCGTAATGTCATACACGACTCGGTTGATATGACCAACCTCATTCACAATACGTGCAGAAATTTTTTGTAATAATGACCAAGGTAATTGTGCAAAATCAGCTGTCATACCATCAACTGAAGTGATGGCTCGAATGGCAATTGTATAGTCATAGGTACGAAAATCGCCCATAACACCCACTGAACGAACACCAGTTAATACCGTAAAGTATTGCCACACATCAGCTTCAAGACCAGCCTTAGCTATTTCGTCACGTAAAATCCAATCAGAATCACGCACAATTTCAAGTTTATCTTCTGTAATGTCACCGAGAATACGAATGCCTAACCCTGGGCCTGGAAATGGTTGACGCCAAACCATCTCATGAGGCATATTTAGTGCCTCGCCAAGTTCACGGACTTCATCTTTGAAAAGGGTATTGAGCGGTTCAATCAGCTTAAATTGCAAGTCCTCTGGTAAGCCGCCCACATTATGATGTGACTTAATTGTTTGTGCTGTATCTGTACCAGATTCAATCACATCAGTATATAGTGTGCCCTGTGCTAAAAATTCAATACCATCCAATTTAGTTGCTTCATCATTAAAGACTTGAATAAATTCATTACCAATAATTTTACGTTTCTGTTCAGGGTCTTTAATGCCTGCTAATTTAGATAAAAAGCGTTCTTGTGCATCTACTTTAATAATGTTCAAGCCAAATTGCTTACCCATCATTTCCATAACTTGCTTCGCTTCATTTTTACGTAACAAACCATGATCAACAAAAATTGAGGTCAATTGATCACCGATCGCTTTATGCAATAAAACACCAACAACAGATGAATCTACACCACCAGAAAGACCTAGCAACACCTTTTTATCACCAACAACTTCACGAATATGTGCAACTTGTTCGTCAATAAAACCACTCATATCCCAATTCGCTTCAGCACCAGCAATGCCAAATACAAAATTTTGTAAAATTTGTTTACCATGCTCTGATAGTGTTGTTTCAGCGTGAAATTGTACACCATACAAACGGCGGTCTTCATTAGCAATAGCAGCTATTGGTGTTGATTCTGATCCCCCAGCAATGACAAAGCCGTCAGGTAAATCAACAACATTGTCTGAGTGGCTCATCAAAACTGTCTGAGACATCGGTGTATTGGTAAATAGACGACCGCTTTCTTCAGTTTGCTTTAAAACAGTCTGCCCAAATTCACCATTGCCAGTGTTCGCTTCAACTTTTCCACCAAGATTTTGTGCCATTAATTGCATACCATAGCAAACGCCAAGGACGGGTACATCAAGGTTAAAAATCTCATTGTCAATTGTGAAAGCATCTTTTTCGTAGACCGATTTTGGACCACCCGATAAAATAATAGCTTTAGGGTTGTACGCCTTGACCTCTTCAACTGTCATATTTCTTGACTTTAATTCAGAAAAAACACCCATTTCACGGATTCGGCGGGTAATTAATTGATTATATTGACTACCGTAATCTAATACTAAAACTTTGTCGGCATTTATGACATCGGCCATCTGTTACTCTCCTCTACATTCAAAAAATAAATATCATATAATTTAAAAAGTTTATACTTTTTAAAAGTCTAATGAATTGTTAATTATAAAAATTATTTTGCATAGTTAGGTGCAATTTTAGTAATTTCAACATCATGTGGATGTGATTCACGTAAACCATTATCAGTAATTTGAACAAATTGAGCCGTTAATTTCAAATCTAATATCGTTGATGAACCGGTGTAACCCATGCCAGCTCGCAAACCACCATCAGATTGGAATATTGCATCATCAATTGACATATCCCCACCAGCAAAAGTGCCATCTGCTTCTAAAACTTCACCTTTCAGTAAATCTGTCACTAGCGTTGCGTCAGCCCCAGCAGAAATAGTTTTAACCACATCACCTGAATAATGTACGCCACCTGTTGAAATAACTGCTTTATCAAATTCAGTTGCTATTTCGGCAATGGCCATTGTTGTTGTTAAAAATGGATACAAAGTATTATTTGGTAATTTAGAATTGACTGAACGTCCAGCAATTACAGCATCAACACCATCTTGAAATAATGCACCAGCAATCCCTTGTTCTTCAATCACACCAACTGCTAAAAAGACTGTTGGAAATGCCTTGCGAACTGCTTTTACAATATCATTTGTTTCTTTATTGAGTTCATCATGTAAATAAAAGAATATCGCATCAGCGCCAGCTACTATGAGTTTTTCAACTCTTGCTTGTGCACCAGTTGTTAACCAAACTTCTGCTGCAATTCTAACACGGCCTTTCAAGTCCAAAAAAGCGTTAGGATACTTTTCATGATCAACCTCTACTGACTTGGCTTCAGCGATAGCTGCCATTTGAGCCGAAATATCTTCTTGTTCAGCAATAACTCCCAGACCACCATTTAGCGCCGTTGCTGCAGCGCGTCCATCAGTTACTACACCATTTGCTTCTGCAATAATTGGTATGTTCAAAATAAAATCATCAGCTAGCTTTGTTGCAAGTGACACTGTGTGTGGTAAGACGTTTGAAGCACCTGGTACAAGCAAAACTTGATCATAACCAAGTCCTTGATTTTCATTATTTTCAGACATGTTTTTTCTCCGTGAATTTATTATTAAAATGTTGGAATGACAACTTGCTTTTTAACTTTTGACAATTTTGCTTCATAATCGATGCTGTCGATGTCGCGAACAATGTTGTTGTCTTGTATTAAATCAGTGATTGTTCTAGTACCCATTTTAGCCATATCTTCACGAACATTTGTCATGATCGTCGTTAAGACATCAATCAATGCACCTTTATATTGCACACGCGCCTCAATACCCTCTGGTACCATTTTCTTTGCTTCATTAACTTCGCCTTGGAAGTAACGATCTTTAGATCCAGCTTCCATGGCAGCAATAGATCCCATGCCACGATATGTTTTGTACTTTTTTCCATTATCTTCAAAAACAATGCCCGGTGTTTCCTCTGTCCCTGAAAACATTGACCCTAACATTACCGCGTTGCCACCAGCAGCAAGTGCTTTAACAATATCTTTTGATGTTTTAGCACCACCATCAGCAATGATAGATTTGCCACGTCTGGCAGCTTCAATAGCTGCATCACGAACAGCTGAAATTTGTGGTACGCCAATACCTGCAACAACACGCGTTGTACAAATTGAACCTGGTCCAATGCCAACTTTAACAACATCAGCCCCAGCATCATACAACGCCGCTGCACCATCTGTAGTCGCAATGTTTCCCGCAATAATATTGAGTTCAGGGAAAGCGTCACGAACTTCTGACACTTTACGCAAAACACCCTCTGAATGGCCATGTGCTGAATCTAATACAATAGCATCTACACCAAATGCAACCATTGCTTCGACGCGCTTTACTGTATCAGATGTTACACCAACTGCACCAGCAACTAGCAAACGGCCTTGTGAATCAATAGCAGCATTAGGATATTTCACAGCATCAAATTCTGCCATTTTAACTTGCTTAATTTCATCTGCCTGTTCAGCAATTGTCATATTTTTATGGACGACGCCCAAACCACCAAGTTTTGCTAACGCTATGGCAAAACGTGATTCTGTTACAGTGTCCATTGCTGCTGAAAGTAAAGGCAACTTTAAATTCAATGTTGGTGTAAGACTAGTTTCAACAGTCACTTCATCAACATTGACAGCTCTTTTTGATCATAAACCAACTTGATATCATCAAATGTTAAGCCCATTTTTGCAAACTTGTTACGTGAGCTGAACTTAGGCTTTTCATCATCTAAGAAAAATTTTTGCATGAGATCCTCCGATTTTAAAAGCAACTTCTAATAAACTAAAGTACCTCAGACGTCAGAAATATCATCGATACTTTGTGCCATTATTTGTCGCGGATTGTCTAGTTGGCCTTTTTGTTAACACAATTGTTAACTGATCCGCCGAAAGATAGATAAGTAATAATAACAGTCAAATATTTGGTACAAAAAAAGCATTTGGGATACACAGATCCACAAATGCTTAGGCAATATCATAGACATTGTCTAACATCTGCGAATAGTCACGAATTTTGGGACGTGGTAGAAACTGCCGGCCATTTTCCAGCGATATATCTGCAAACAAATGATTTAGTTGTTGGTATTACTTTACCGGTTTTTATGAGAAAAATCAACCCTTAATTTGCAAGATATTTCCTGTCAATAACATTTAAAAAACCAGACATTAAATGCTGTCTGGCTTTCTTACATTTTCTCTAAACGCGCAATACGTTCTTCTATTGGTGGATGAGTATCAAATAAATGTGCCTTTTTCTTTAATGGATTACTAATATATAAAGCCGCTGATGAAGGGTCAACATTTTGCATCGGCTTTGCTGAACCCAACTTACGTAGCGCAGAAATTAATTCTTCTGGATTACGCGTTAATTCAACACTACCAGCATCCGCTAAATACTCTCGATTACGTGAAATAGCCATTTGTATCATAGCCGCAACTAATGGTGCTAAAACCATCACCGCAATAGAAAAGACAAAAAGTAATATTTGCAAACCACCGCCACTGCTGTTATTATCACGATTATCGCGGTTACGATTACCACTACCAAAAAACCACCAGTTACTGCCTAAATTAGTCAACAACGTAATTGCTGCGGTCAGTGCTAACGCAATTGTTGAGATACGAATATCATAATTACGGACGTGACTCATCTCGTGCCCAATAACACCTTCAAGTTCATGGCGATCCATAATTGCTATCAGACCCGTAGTAGCTGCAACGGCAGCATTTTTAGGACTATTTCCCGTTGCAAAAGCATTAGGGCTTGCATCGTCAATAATAAACACACGTGGCATAGGCAGTTGTCCAACCATTGCCATATCTTCGACAGTGTGCCACAATTCCGGTGCTTGATCGGCTTGGGTAATTTCTTTACCATGATTCATTGCCATGACAACATTAGTAGAATTACTAATCATAATCACAGTATAAATCGCACCAATGATTAACGCACCCACGATTCCCATAGTAAGCGAATTTAATAGCATGTACCCTACCGCTGCGCCAACAATGCCAACTAGAATGAGAAAACCAACCAAAAGCACGATGGTTCGGCGCTTATTTGATTGTATTTGCTCATATAACATTAAAATTTAACCGTAGGGACGTCTTTTTCAGTTTCTGGTACAGCAATAAATTCACTTGGTTCAAAATGATGTATTCCCGCGATGATATTGCTAGGAAACGACTGTAGCTTTGTATTATAGCTCGCCGTTGTCGTATTGAACAATTGACGGGAATAAGCAATTTTATTTTCAGTATTAGTTAATTCTTCTTGCAGTTTTGTAAAATTAGCACTTGCTTTTAAATCAGGATAGGCTTCAGCAACAGCAAATAAGTGCGTCAACGCACCTGATAGTTGGTCTGAAGCTGCCATAGTTGCAGCTGGACCTTGTGCACTATTAACACTTGTTCGTGCGTCAGTAACCGCTTGTAAAGTTGTCTTTTCAAAATCAGCATAACCTTTAACTGTGTTCACTAAATTAGGAATTAAGTCATTTCTGCGCTTTAATTGCACATCAATTTGGCTCCATGATTCCTTAGTCTGCATGCGATATTTAATTAAACTATTGTAAATGCTAATCCAGATAATCGCAATCACTACAACTACGGCAATAATAATAACTAATGTCATACGTGCTACCTCTTTCTATTATGGGTGGTTTAGGACAGTGGAGACTTCTGCGCTATTAAACTAAAAACGCCTTATGCTATTTTCTCATAATATGTGTCAATCTACAAACACTTCACGCTTATCTTTTAAGCCAACTACTGTTAAGTGATCACTATACCACTGATAAAAAATGGTAATTGTTGAAATAACGTGTAAATGGTAACATCTCTATTATCATCTATAATATCATAAGTCCATTGTACATGCCCATCATTTATGTGATGTGTCGTTAATCTAAGTGATACTTCACCAATTGTAATGACAGCACCAGATTTTTACCTGTCATACGTTTTAAAATAAATTGTTGCTTAGCACCGAGTACAAACAAACTATCCAAAATATTTGTGGACAAATCCTTTCGCAGCATTTCCAAATCAACCTGTTTTTGTGCATCAATACCCGGTAAATCAATATCATATGCTATCTCAGTGAATTGTGAGGCAATCGCTGTTAAACGTTTTTGAAATATGTCTAAAGCATCCAAACCAGCAAGTTGCACGGCTTGTGTTTGAACTAGTTTTGCAAACTGTTTTGTATCTAAATAAAAACGTTTATGCGCTATATCCCAGTACAATACTCTTAGATTTTGTGCCGTTTCTACTAAATAATAACCACCCGCAGCAAGTGGGGCTTGCACAAAACGAAAGGTCGCATTCGGCCACTCTGAAAAATGTAATTCCGCAACTTTTTGCGCGTTAGGCAAAACAACTTTAGTTGGTGACAATGATGCTTGATCAGAAATTTTTGCAAACGCAATAGTTACCCAGTGTGTACTTGGAAACCAATAATCATTGTCAATCCGGACCATTTTAGACTGGTGACTATCGAAAGCTAGAATCTTTTGCAAAATAACAAGTAATTCTGGCATATTTTCAGTCATGCTTAACGCATCAATTAAAATTTGTAACTGATTAAACAAATCTAAATCTGCTTTTAATTGACTACTATATAATTGTGTCTCAAACTTATCCATTATTCACTATTTCTGATCTAATTTTGCCATATATGACATATATATATGCTGCAATTCTGTGATAAAAGTTGGCACATCAACAAAATGTGCTAAAATCGCCTGTAATTCTAATTGTCGCAGTGTATCCTCTTTTTCAAACCTTAACAAATACGCTTGTTGTTTGTTCAGCTTTTCTTCAACTTCTGGCACACGCTTTTGAGTTGCAACCAATAACTCTTGCTTTTTTTCTAATGCCTCTCGTGTCACTTTGTCACTACGTCCAAATAATCCTGATTTATTAGTGACCATTTCTGATAATTGATCTTCAATGACTTGCAACTCTAATGAACGTTTTGTGTTATCGGCTAAAAAGGACTCTAAACCGGCTATCACTTTTTTACTTCTTGAATTTTAGTTGTATTAATTGTCTCTGTCACAGGTAACTCGGATGTTTCTAAGAGTTCAGAAATAATTGCGTCATTACCTGTCAGTGTCACAGTTAACACATTTAAAGTTCCTAACTGTCGATGATCCCACCAATCACCTAAGTAAACATCATAAAGAGTCGCATTATCGGCAACAGGTTCCAATGTCAAAAAATCAAAATTTGTGACAATGTAGTTAATTAATTCAGGTGCCAAAAATGCTGCAATATCTTTTTTATATCCACGACTAAACAATCTAGCTGTGCCATAGATATTTCAGATGATATGTTTTTGAATCTATCATTAAATTTATGCAAATCTATTAGCTGATAAACTTCTGATATTTGATTATTTTTAATGGCAGACTGCAAATCTCTTAAATATGAAATTTTACGCTCTAATTGATTAACAAGTTCTGGTTGTAATATTGTTTGCGTGTCTTTAATTGTCATTTTATGCCTCCACTATGCACAAATCTTAATTTTAGCATACACCAACTAGATTCTTAAAAATAGACTGTTAACAGTTTTTTATCTAATTATTATAAAAAAACGATGATCTCTCATCGTTTTGGTCGCAACTTAGCTGGTATATATCGTATTTTATTACCTAATAAATCATCACCAAATCCCATACGCAAATACAAAATTATCACGACAATGCCACCAATAGCAGCACTAATCAGAGCAGTGATGGTAACTGAAACTTTTGTGTCCATTGGGAACAAAAAGTTACTCATCAAAAATACAACCACGTAAGAAACAATTGCCATAGTTGCTGCGCCAATAAATAATTGCCACAGTTCTTGACCAACAGAGGATAATGATACGCCATAAGCCGCTTGAAGGTAATCCAGCATGTAAGCTATCGCAATTGCCATCCCAATCATACTTGCTATCAAAGCCCCCATACCTTCAAAATACCGAATACTAGGTACTTGAAGTGCAATTTTGACTAACAAGCCCAAAACGAAAGCCTTGATAACAATTGATACTTCCGATAATGCTTGAAGAACAAACGCCAATAACATAAACAAACTAAATACAATTGCTAATATCGTTGAAAACTGTAATAAGTAAATTCCCTCTTGGTTTGATACGTCAATTGGATAAAACATTTTGTAAAGTGGCGCCGCAATGGCAAACATTCCCAGTGCACTTGGAAACATAACCAATGCAAACAATTTAATCACTTGTTTTAGCTGATCTTGAATATTTTCCCGTGTTAAAGTCGCTTTACTCCCGGAAAGCATTGGCAGTGCCGTTGCTGCAATACTTGTTGAAAAAGGTACAATAATCATAATTAATTTATTAGGATTTGCACTAAATAAGGCAAACTGAGTCTGCAGCTGTATATTAGTATTCGCAAAAAAATGATTCATGATATTAAAATAAGTATATTGATCTACTAATTGGAATAATGTTATTGCTGATCCAATAATAATAAATGGCCATGATTCTTTTAAAATATTAAAAATTAAACTTAATGTTGGCTTTTTGACATGTTGTGCATTTGAATATAAAGGTTTAATCAAAATATAGCGATATTTGAACCATCCCCAGATAAGCACTAACATACTAAATATAGCGCCAATAAACGCCGCAAAAGTAGATTGTACAACAACACCGCTCCAATTACCAGGATTAACTCGCAAAATAATAACAGCTGTAACTAGCATGTAAATAACACGCGCAATTTGTTCTATAACCTGTGACAATGCCGAAATACTCATGAGCTGATAGCCTTGAAAGATACCACGAAGCATAGACATCAACGGGAAGATAGCAACAGCTGGTGCTAGTGAATGTAAAACTGGAATAAAATTGGCATTTCCCATAGAAAGTATGGGTGTCAAAAGATAGATCGCGGAACCAAATACAATTCCTAATATGACCCCTAATATCATAGATTGCCGCATAAGTTGACGAGATTGATATATATCATGCCTTGCATTAAATTCTGCCACTAATTTTGAAATTGCAGCTGGAACGCCAAACGTCGCGATCGCCAAAAAAATTGCATAAATGGTGTATCCTTGTGAGAATAAACCATTAGCACGGTTAGAATTAGAACCCAGTAATGCCATCCAAGGCACAATATAAATTGCTCCCAATATACGCGATACAATATTACCAACAGACAACCAAGCTGATCCTTTTACTAGCGTTGCTTGATTACTATCCTTTGCTTGTTGTTCCATATCAAGTGTAGGCATTTTTTCAGAAAAAGGGTCTACTTTTTGATTCTGAACAAGACTTGGCTTTTTCTTAATGATTTGCTGACGAGATTGATCGTTTTTAGCTTTAATTGCTGCAATTTCATCAGGCGTTAGCAGTCTTTTTTTAGTGTTTTTTGGTCTGATGATTGTTGCTTTTTTTGAACCCGTTGCTGTGCACGTGCTAATATTTCATCCGCGCTTAATATTTGACCATCAACATTAATTTTATCAACGTGTTGACTTCGCATTTTCAGATCACCTGGACGCTGTTCATCCGCCATTTGTGTACTCCTCTTAAATTATGTACACTGGCTAAAAAAGCCAGCCTTTATCACTTTAATTATTCATAATAATTCACTTATCCAACCACAATATTGACAAATTTGCCAGGTATCGCGATAACTTTACGAATCGTTTTTTCTGCTATAAAATTTTGAACATTATCATCTAATTTTGCAGCAGCAATCATGCTATCTTTATCAAGATCGCGTGCCACTGTCGCCTTACCACGCACTTTACCATTCACTTGAAATATAATTTCGACAGTGTCATCCACCAATTGTGCTTGATCGTATTGCGGCCAAGTCACATAAGATATTGAGGCCTCATTTCCTAATCGCACCCACAATTCTTCGGCTAAGTGTGGCGCAATTGGTGCTAATAGCTGAACAAAACCTGTCATATAATTAATTGGCAACGCCTCGGATTTATAAGCTTCATTAATAAATACCATCATTTGAGAAATGGCTGTATTAAAATGCATATTCTCCAAATCTTCCGTTACTTTTTTAACAGTTTGATGATAGATTTTGTCTAAATCACCGGAATTATATGTCGATACAGCCTCACGAACTTGTCCCTCATCATCAATTAACAAACGCCAGACACGATCAAGCCAACGTCTTGATCCAGTAATACCTTCCTCTGACCAAGGCTTGTTTTGTGTC
>AEMJ01000792.1 GCA_000166735.2 Leuconostoc inhae KCTC 3774
ATTATTTAGACACGATGAAATATAAAAAACCTCTTAATATCATTAAATAATGATATTAAGAGGTTTTATTTTGTATTCAGTTATTGCTAATATTATAATCATCTTCTTCCATGGCTTCAACTGCACCAAGCAAGTATCCATTTCCCACACCAGAGAAAAAATCATGATTAGCTGTTGAGGTTGAAATACCATTCATAACAACTGGATTAACATCATCCGCACCGTCTGGAAACATCGGCTCCTGGCCCAAGTTCATTAGTGCCTTATTAGCATTGTAACGCAAGAAAGTTAACACCTGTTCTGTCCATCCCAAATCATCATATAATTGATGTGTATATTTCTCTTCATTTTCGTATAATTCATAAAGCAAATCATACATCCAGCTTTGTAGTTCACTTTTTTCTTCTGCTGGTAGTTGGTTGAAACCAATTTGGAATTTATAACCAATGTATGTGCCATGAACAGATTCGTCACGTATAATTAATTTAATAATTTCTGCAACATTCAACATCTTATTATGTCCTAAAAAATATAGTGGTGTATAAAATCCAGAATAAAACAAAAATGTTTCCAAAAATACTGAGGCTATTTTCTTTTGTAATGGTGATCCAGTTTGATAGATACCATTAATACGGTTAGCCTTGTATTGCAAAAACTCATTGGTATCAGCCCAATCAAAAATAGCTTCAATTTCTGTTTTCTCATTCAAAGTTTCAAAAATAGATGAATATGATTTAGCATGAACAGACTCCATAAATTGAATGTTATTCAATACCGCCTCTTCTTTTTGATTAACCACATCTAATTTCAATTGCGCCATGCCATCTTGTGATTGCAATGTATCCAAAGTTGTCAGTCCACCAAAGACCAAATTCATCGTTTGACGTTCCTGATCTGACATATTACCACGCCATGTTTTCAAATCATTAGAAATTGGAATACGTGTGTCGAGCCAAAACTGTTGTGTCAATTTTTCCCAGGTTGCCTTATCAAGTTCATCTTCAATTGTATTCCAATTAATTGCTGTATATGAGTTATCTTTTAAATGTTTCATAGGTTTTATTCTCCAAATAAAGGTTTGATTAAGTTATAGGCTTTCTCTGCATCAAATATGCTACCCCGCAGTTCAAAAGCAAACAGCATTGGCACATTAAATTTATCCGCATACCGTAACGCTGTTAAATTAAATTGTACATTGAAATTACGATTTCCCGATCCAATAATACCTTTTAAATACTGATTATTACGCCCAAATGATAAATAGTCTCCTAAGGCGCTCGTAAAAATTTCTGTCACTTCTGGACCAATTCCTGTTCCCCCAGTTAAATAGGTGGGAACAACGGCAACATAGGGTTCTGTTTCATTGGCGTACTCTGTCTCATCACCAATCATACGTGCTTCAAGTATATCACCATTCTTTTCAGCCACTACCTGTAATTTTTCCACAAAAGATTGTGTATTCCCCTCAGTTGAGGTATATAAAACATTGATTTTTGTCATAAATAATTAGTGTCCCTCAGTTACTGCTATGCTGTATGTACAAATAAATCATCTCACAAATAATTAGACGATTTATTTTTAAAACTAAATTGAGCAGCTTTCACATTCATTTACACCTGATTCTTGGTTATCATCAGTAAACGTTCGCACATAGTACAATGATTTAATCCCTTTATTAAACGCATAATGACGTAAAATAGTTAAATCACGCGTCGTCATTTTATCTGTTCGACCTTTTTTCCATTCATACAAATCGCTGGATAACGTCGAACGCATAAACAAAGTTAACGCCATTCCTTGATCAATATGTTCCTGAGCAGCCGCGTAAATGTCAATTACTTTACGCATGTCTATATCATACGCTGAGACGTAGTATGGCATTGTTTCATTATTCAATCCAGGAGCTGGATAATAAACTTTTCCAATCATACCCTCTTGACGTTCTTCTATTTTATTTACAATTGGCAATAAGGTTGCTGTTGTATCATTAACATAGGAAATAGAACCTGTTGGCGCAATAGCATGACGATAGGCGTTGTACATGCCATATTTTGCGACATCCGCTTTTAATTCTGCCCAGTCATGTTTCGTTGGGACATTATGTTGAGCAAACGATGCAGCGACTTTTTGTGTACGCGGTGCCCAATCTTCCTCTAGATACTTATCAAAGTAAGAACCATCAGCATACGTAGATTTTTCAAATTCAAAAAAAGTATCGTTTCGTTCTTTAGCAATCGCCATTGACGCTTTAATTGAATAATAATTCAATGTCATAAAGAATGTTGTTGTGAAGTCCAGAGACTCCTCATCCCCATAGTACATTTTATTTTGAGCAAAATAAGCAGCTAATCCCATAGCACCTAAGCCAATAGCATGCTTTTCAGTGTTACCTTTGGCAATTGATGGTACAACATCTAAGTTTGATGTGTCTGATACATATGTCAACGCACGCACCATTGTATCCACTGATTCACCAAAATTATTTGTCGCCATCATATTAACAATGTTAATCGATCCCAAGTTGCAGCTCACATCTGAACCTAAACGCGTATACTGTTGTCCATTATCTAATTCAGATGGTGTTTGTACTTGTAAAATCTCTGAACATAAGTTGGATGAAATGATTTTTCCAGCAATTGGATTTGCTCGATTAGCAACATCAATGTTAATGA
>AEMJ01000791.1 GCA_000166735.2 Leuconostoc inhae KCTC 3774
CATTAGCTAAAAGGCATCCAGAATATTTGTTCATTTGGTTTGGATATACAGATTTAAGATTAGTACCGAAAAAATTAGACAGTTAGTGAAGGAAAATCACGTACGAAATCTCATTTTTCCAGGCTATATTACAGGTGATGTCATTCAGGGCGCCTATCAGGGCGCTGATTTATTTCTCTATCCTTCTTATGAAGAAACGGAGGGCATTGTGGTACTAGAAGCCTTAGCATCAAAACAAAAAGTGTTAGTGAGAAATATTCCAGTTTACCATCAATGGCTAGAAGATGGTGTTAACAGTTATAAAGCCAATGATTTAGAGGATTTTGACGCTAAAATGGTTCAAATTCTAAATAATGAATTACCTGATTTAACTGAATCAGGCTATCAACTGGCAGTGGCCAGAGATTTGCCAGAAATTGGGCAACAATTACAACATGTTTACGAAACAGTGTTAGAGAGCTAGCGTAAATCAACAAGTGGGGGGAATAATGTCGAAAATCGATAAAATTTCAACGATAATCGTAGTTGTATTAACTGCAGTTGTCGTCTATTTTTTAACAAATGAGTTGCATGGTAAAAGTAAACAGCTAGCAGCAGCACTCAAACATTTAGATTGGCGCTGGTTATTTTTGGTTTGTTAATGATGATTTTATCAATTTTTTGGAAGCAGCAGCAACTTATGCCATGTTAAATAAGGCTGACCGCAGGCAAACCTCGGTACTGTCTTTATTACGTGTCCCTTTACTGAATCTTTTAGGTACTGGCGTCACACCATTTGCTACTGGTGGACAACCTGCACAATTATTTGGTATGACAAGAGCTGGCATTGAATCTGGTAGAGCACTGTCTGTTATTCTTATGAAATTTTTAGTATATCAGGTTGTTGTGGTTATGTTTTTATTATTGCCTATTTTTCAGCAGAACATTTTATTTATGCGCAAGTCGATCCAACATTTGCACAATTTATTCCATTTGCAATTGCAATTCATGCTTTTGTTATTCTTGGTATCGCACTAGTGATGTTTTGGCCAGCAATGACATTACGATTAGTTGACATCATCTCACCATTGACTAAAAAAATGATGTCATCTGAACGTCATGACCGATTAATTACGAGGATAAAACAAAAGATCCATACTTTTCATGAGGAATCACGTCGTGTTATTAGCAGCTGGGAATCTCTAGTTGGTGCGAGTATTTTTACTATTTTGCAATTGGTTGTTTTTTATATGATTCCGTATTTTGTCATTCGTGCTTTTGGTTACGAAAATGTGAATCCGTGGTTAATTGTTACTATGAACATTATGATTGTAATGGTGATTTCACTGTTTCCAATTCCTGGTGGTGTTGGTGGGGCTGAGCTGAGTTTTCAACTGCTTTTTTCACCCTTTGTTAATAATCCAGCTACAATGATTTTGGTAATTCTATTGTGGCGTTTAATTACATATTACTTTGGTTTATTTGCAGGAATTATTACGTATATGCTGCCTGCTAAAAAATAAAGGAAGGTCGTTAAAATGGTACTTGAAGAATCACGCATGAGTGATTTAAACCAAATCTTAAATCGCTTGCGTGCTATGATTGATTCAAATGATAATCAATATCAATCACGACGATTTGAAGCATTTGGCATTGAAGCGTTGCGAGTTGACTATGATCAATTGACTGGAATTTGGACAATCCATGAGCATCGTGAAGTCAGACAATTCCAGTTTGATAATATTGATTTGGTTGCGATTGAAATATATGATGTCTTACATGATTTTAAATTAATATTCTAAATGTACAATATAAAATAACGAATGGCATCTCCTTTATTGTTTTTGAATGTCAGTATGTTATGAAGGAAAATAAAATGAAGAACCTCGTAAAGAAAATCCCGAGTCCCAAATTTTTTTGGCGACAAATTAAACAAACAATGGACACGTCAGCACCACTGGTGTGGTTTTTTGTCCTAAACGTTGTCCTAGTGTGGTTTAAAACGTTTGTTAATTATCATATGAATTTTAACCTTGGGGCTGATGGTGCAACGCAGCAGTTTTTGTTGTTTTTAAATCCATTGCCTACAGCTATTATATTTTTAAGTGTTGCGTTGTATTTTCGAGGTGCGTTAAGTTATTGGATTGCAATTTTGTTCAATTTTATTCAATCCTTATGGTTATTTGCTAATATATTGTATTATCGTGAGTTTTCTGATTTTCTGTCCATGGGTATATTGAGTTCTGGTAGCTCAACTGGCAATAATTTAAGTAAATCAATTGCTGCTATTATTCACTGGTCTGATTATATGGTTTTTATTGATCTTATTATCCTTGTTGCACTTGTGGTGTTTAAGCAATTAACAATCGACAAAAAAGGTGTGCAGAAACGATTTGCGATTTTAACAACACTTTTAGGTGTGATTTTAATGTTAATGGATTATGGTATTGCGTCAACTGATCGCACAGGATTATTGACACGGTCATTTGATAATAATTACATTGTTAAGTATTTAGGACTTAACGAGTACGCTGTTTTCAATGCGGTGCAAACATATAATCAGACGGAGAGTCGAAAGCGTGCTAAACCGGCTGATCTAGCTAAAATTAAGCAATTTGTCTCGACACAGAAAATGCCAGACAATATTCAGTATTACGGTACGCAAAAAGGTAAAAATGTTTTCATGATTCATTTGGAATCCTTTCAACAATTTTTGATAGATTACAAAGTTGAAGGTCGGGAAGTAACGCCAAATCTTAACAAATTTTATCATGATCAAAGTACATTGAGTTTTGATAATTTCTATCATCAGGTTGGGCAGGGAAAAACATCTGATGCAGAGATGATGCAAGAAAATTCACTGTATGGTCTCTCAACTGGTTCTGCAATGGTTAAATATGGTACAAATAATACATTTGAATCATTACCTGCAATCTTAAATCAACGTGGCTACACGACTGCTGCTTTTCATGGGGATGTTGCTAGCTTTTGGAATCGTGATAATACCTACAAGTCATTTGGTTATGATTATTTCTTTTCGAAATCATATTATCCGAATGCTAATAAACCAAGCTTTAATGTGGGTTATGGTTTAAAAGACAAAATATTTTTTCAGGACAGCGCGCGTTATTTAGAGCAATTACCACAACCATTTTATGCCAAACTGTTGACTGTCACAAATCACTATCCGTATGAATTAGATAAGGGAAATATTGATTTTCCAGCGACTACGACTGGGGATAAAACTGTTGATGGATATGTACAAACGGCCCATTATTTGGACCAAGCATTTGGTGAATTAACTGATTATTTGAAAAAAGCCGGGTTATATGATAATTCAGTCTTTGTATTATATGGGGACCATTATGGTATTTCGGAAAACCATCAACCTGCCATTGCACAATTACTTGGTAAAGAAAAAGTAACAAATTATGATTTAGCACAATTTCAGAAGGTGCCATTTATGATTCATGCAAACGGTTTAAAGGGAGGTGTCGATCATACTTACGGTGGTGAGATAGACATGCTACCAACATTATTAGATCTCCTTGGTGTGCCAGATGATAACATGACGATGTTTGGACAAGACATGCTATCTTCGAAATATGAAGGTGTAGTGCCATTTCGTGATGGTGATTGGGTAACACCAACTTATATGAAATATAATAATCAATATTTTAATACGAAGACAGGTGAACAAGTAACTTTGTCATCAGATGCAGCTCTAAAAAAATGGCCACACAGACGCAAGATTATGTGGATAAAGTCTTGGCCTATTCAGATTCAGTCATTACAGGTGACTTATTGCGATTTGATGAATCACGCTCTGATTTTCATACAGTCAATAAAAAAGATTTTGATTACAAAAGAAGTGCTGGTTTGGCTAAATTAAAGGCTGCACAACAAACAAATCCGTCAAGTATATTAGCTAAAAAATAAAGATAAAATCAACAACAAATTTGTATAAAACAGATGCACCGGAAGTTAATGCTTCTTCAACTTCTGACAATCAAAGTAGTGATGCAGACACATCATCAAAATAAAACGAACAAACGATAGAACGTTTGTTCGTTTTATTGTATAATGAAATAAAGTAGACTGAGGAAAAAACTATGCCTGAAAATGTTACAAATCGTGAATTTGAAGTTGTCTCTCAATATCAACCAACTGGAGATCAACCACAAGCAATCAGTCAATTAGTAAAAGGCATTAATGCTGGTGTCAAAGAACAAATATTACTTGGTGCTACAGGAACGGGGAAAACATTCACGATTTCCAATGTTGTTAAAACCGTTAGAAAACCAACATTAGTGCTCAGCCATAATAAGACTCTGGCTGGACAACTGTATAGTGAATTAAAGGAATTTTTTCCAAATAATGCGGTTGAATATTTTGTGTCCTACTACGATTACTACCAACCAGAAGCATATGTGCCTAGCTCTGATACATTTATTGAAAAGGATTCAGCAGTCAATGATGAAATTGATCAGTTGCGTAATTCTGCAACTAGTTCGCTTCTGTCTCGAAAAGACGTTATAGTTGTGGCATCGGTTAGTTCAATTTTTGGGCTTGGTGATCCGCATCAGTACGAAGAACATGTTATCAATTTGCGTGTTGGCAATGAGTATGGTCGTGATCAATTAATGCGTGACTTAATTGATGTTCAATTTACACGCAATGATATTGATTTTCATCGTGGTACTTTTCGTGTACGAGGTGATGTCATGGAAATTTTCCCAGCATCAGAAGATGAATTGGCCTTGCGTGTTGAATTTTTTGGTGATGAAATCGATCGTATTCGTGATATTAATTCATTAACAGGTGAAACGTTAGCAGAACGTGATTTTGTCTCAATTTATCCAGCCAAACATTTTATGACTGACGACGATCAGATGAGCACTGCACTTGCTGGTATTAAACAAGAAATGACTGAGCAAGTTAGTCGTTTTGAAACAGAAGGTAAGCTGATTGAGGCACAACGTATCAAGCAAAGAACTGAGTATGATTTAGCCATGCTTGAAGAAATGGGCTTTGTTGGTGGTATTGAAAACTACTCACGTTGGATGGACGGTAGAAATCCAGGCGAACCACCATTTACCCTATTAGATTTTTTCCCAGATGATTTTTTAATTGTAGCTGATGAAAGTCATGTCACAATGCCACAAATTCGTGGGATGTATAATGGCGATCGTGCACGAAAAGAGACTTTAGTGAATTATGGTTTTCGATTACCTTCAGCTTTGGATAATCGACCTTTGAAATTGCCAGAGTTCGAAAAACATGTTAATCAAATTATTTATATGTCAGCTACGCCGGGTGATTATGAGTTGGAGCGTGTGACTGATAATCATGTCGCTCAGCAAATTATACGACCAACAGGGTTGCTTGACCCAGAAATTGAAGTGCGTCCCGTTATGGGGCAAATTGATGACTTAGTAGGAGAAATTAATGCGCGTTCAGAAAAAAATGAACGTGTATTTATAACGACTCTGACAAAACGTATGGCAGAAGATCTAACAGATTATCTTAAAAACGTAGGGATCAAAGTGGCATATTTGCATTCGGATATTAAAACGCTTGAGCGCACCGAAATTTTACGAGATTTACGTTTAGGTAAATATGATGTATTAATTGGTATTAATTTGTTACGTGAGGGTATTGATGTGCCTGAGGTGTCTCTAGTCGCTATTTTAGATGCTGATAAAGAAGGGTTCTTACGTAACCCTAGATCATTGATACAAACCATAGGACGTGCGGCACGTAATGCCAATGGACATGTGATTATGTATGCTGATAAAGTAACTAGATCAATGCAAGAAGCGATCGATGAAACAGCGAGACGTCGTGAAGTTCAGATGCAGTATAATGCTGAAAATGGGATTACACCAACAACAATCAAAAAAGAAATACGTGATTTAATATCTGTCCGTTCAGTATCAACAGATGGTAAAACAACG
>AEMJ01000790.1 GCA_000166735.2 Leuconostoc inhae KCTC 3774
AATACGATCATCATATTGTGTTCGCCCATTAAAAAGTGAGTGCCAAATCGGAAGCCATAACAGTTTGTGTCTGTTTGCTATTAATGGCAATAGGGGACTGCCATACCGTATCGTCTGCTTCACGCCAAGCCTCTTGTTGACTATAATCTAAGTGCTTCATTATTACCCTCGCAAAACATTTATTTTA
>AEMJ01000789.1 GCA_000166735.2 Leuconostoc inhae KCTC 3774
TGCAACACCAGACTTAACGAACCTGATTAAATTAACTGAGATATTTAAGTGTTCCCTTGACAGTTTGGTGCTAGGAATCGAAGAAAATAAGGCCAATTCTAGTGAGCCTGAAATCGACAGTAATGAATTTACTTTTGACCCACGTCACGGGGAATATGTGCGCCGCCATAAGAATATGAACTTTTGGGAATTTTTAGCCGGTTATTGGTGGCTGATTTTTCCTGTTGGGGCATTCTTGAGTTGGTTTGTACCGGCGATCGTTGAAGTCTTTTAG
>AEMJ01000788.1 GCA_000166735.2 Leuconostoc inhae KCTC 3774
TCATGTTATCTTCCTTTGAATTTCATTTAAGTCATACAATTATGTCAAGTTTAAATACTATTCTATTCTAACAGATTACACAATAATTTTAAGTACAAATTTTTATCTTATTAAAGCTAGTTCATCCTAACCTTAAGTTATTAAAAAAAAAGCCTCACGGCTTCTCTTAAAAATAATATTACTTTGCTTTTGCTGAGTCAGTAACTCTTTTAATGACTTCG
>AEMJ01000787.1 GCA_000166735.2 Leuconostoc inhae KCTC 3774
CATAACCTGCACGGAAATATAATGGGTTGAAGTTGCTATCCTTTAACAAGGCTTCCTCAGCCATTTTATAGTCGTTATCACGAGCTGATGCCTTCAATGCATCAGTTGATTCAGCCTTATTAACTGCAGCGTCATAAACTTCATTCTTGAACTGGCCATTATTATTTGAGGCACCTGTTTTAAAGATATCGTAGTATGTTGATCCCTCTGGGTAATCGCCACCCCACAATGACACAACAATGTCAAAGTTTTGTGTTTGTGAATCTTTAATACGTTGTGAAAATGGTACGAACTTTTGGTTGATCTTCAAACCTGGCAAAGCCTTTTCCCATGATCCTTGTAAATAATCCAAAGTTGTCTTAGCTGCTGGTGAGTCTGCATCTGAGGTAACAGTAAATGTTGCCTGACTCTCGCCAACTTCTTTCAATCCCTCTTGGAACAAAGTAGCGGCCTTCTTAGGGTCAAACTTATAACCAGGCGCAACAAACTTAGCTAAATCTTCACCAGAATCTGTCTTAGCCAAACCTTCTGGTGCCAAACCAGTTGCTGGCGTTGAGATTCCTGCAGTCACTTGATCTGTTAATTCTTTACGATTAGTTGCTAAGTTTAAAGCTTCACGAATCTTAGCATTGGCTAAGAATTTGTTCTTACCTGTTTGATTATATTGCAAGTAAGCTGTGGTTGCTTCTGGTGCCTTTGATACATTTTTATCATTCTTGTTAGCTTTGTATAGTTCAGGTGTGTTAGAGATAAGTACACGATCAATCTTACCCTGCTTATAAAGCTGAACTGCTGTTTCCGGCTTTTGAACGACTTGCACATCAATTTGTTTTGTCTTAATATTTTTGGCATCCCAATAGTTATCATTCTTAATTAACTTAAAACTATTGTTAGTCCCATTCCAGCCTTCAACTTTATAAGGGCCTGAATAAAGTGATGTTGCTGCAGTTGTTGCATATTTTTTACCTTCTTTAGTCACAAAATTTTGTTTTTGTGGCATAAAGTTAGAGAATGTTAATAGATATTCAAATTGTGGCAATGGTCGTTCTAAGTCAAAGGTAATTGTGTTGCCCTTAGCTGTTACACCAAGTGTGTCAACATCGGCTTTGCCTGCTGCAATTTTGTCAGCATTTTTTACACCTGACGCAAGATAGGCATATTGAGAAGCTGTCTTAGGATCAACAATTCGTTGCCATGAATAAACGAAATCCTGTGCTGTTAACTTTGACCCGTCAGACCACTTTAAACCATTTTTCAAAACAACTGTATATTTCAAACCATCATCAGAGACTTTCACTGACTTAGCTAACTCTAACTGTGCTTTACCTTTAGAATCAACACGCATCAAGTTTGCGCCTGAATTACCAATGATTGTTCCAGAATACGTATCCGTATTCTTAGAAATATCCAACGTTTGAATAGGTGTTGGCAACTGAAATGACAAATTCTTACTATTTTCTGATGAGCTTCCGCCCCAGAGACCTGCTGCGCGTGTACCGCCACCAACAACCACAACAGCTGCTGCGCCGATAGCCACTTTTTTCCATGTGTCCATGCTAATATCCTCCCGAGATATGTCAGTTATTTTTTAAATACACATTAATGAAATTAGTATATCACTTAATATTCTCATATACAACTAATATTTAATAGTTATATTTCACAACATTATTTTAAAATAGATTAATTATATAGTTAACAGAGAGCGATAACTAATCTTAGTAGTCTTCTTGTATCTAAGCCAATTTATGATCAGCCCATTTTGCTAATAATGACAAGCCATAGTTTAGCAAGAAATAAACCAACGTAATTGCAATTAGTACAGGGACAATATATGTTGAATTTTGCGCATAAACAATTTGACCACGATAAGTCATTTCAGATAACACAATTCCCAATGCCAAGCTGGTATCTTTCACCAATGAAATTAATTGAGAAATAATTGGTGGTATCATTTTTTTGTAGGCTTGTGGCAGAACAATATAAATCATTGTTTGCATATTACTCAATCCATTGGCACGTGCACCTTCAAATTGACCATTATCAACTGATTCTAGACCGCCACGCACAATTTCTGCTAGCATGGCTGACTCAAATGTACTCATTGCAATAACTGTGGCCCAAAAGATTGGTAAGTGAATGCCAATTTTTGGTAGCGCAAAATAAACAAAAAATATAATTAATAACAATGGTAAATTGCGAATGATATTGTTAATTGTACCAACGAATTTAGAAAAATAAGGCAAACGTTCAAATTGAATAATGCCGACAATAGAACCAAAAATCAAACTCAAAATTACTGATATAACTGATACACCCACAGTAATACCCAAACCACCCAACAGATAAAGGACGTTTTGTGGTGTGAAGGCGCTAAATATTCCTAATGTAACCATAATTCCTCCTTACAATGCGCGCTTAAGCTTACGCTCAAGGTGTTGTATATAGTAGCTTAACGGTAATGTGAGAATTAAGTAGAAGATTGCCACAATAATATACGTACTGAACGTATCAAATGTGTTTGCTGCAACCATATTTCCTTGATACATCAAGTCTAATCCACCAACAAACGCTAGGATAGATGAATTTTTTACCAAATTAATGAATTGGTTCCCTAATGAAGGTAAAGCAATTCGAAATGCTTGAGGCAATATAATGTATTGCATCGCTTGCGCAAACGACAATCCATTAGCGCGTGCACCCTCCATTTGCCCACCATTCACTGATAAAATACCCGCTCTAACTGTTTCGGCAATAAATGCTGACGTGTACAACATTAAAGCAACCGTTCCAGATGTGAAGCCACTCATCTTAACATACTTTGAAACGACTAGAAAAAAGAAAAAGGTAATAATTAACAAGGGAATATTTCGAAAGACCTGGACATAAACATTTCCTATTACTTGCGCCCATTTTTGTGGAACAATCTGCATAATTGCAAACCCTGTGCCAAGAATCATTGATCCAATCAATGCAATGATACTAGATAGTAATGTATAACCAAATCCTTGCAAGAATGTTGGGAAATTATTTTGTAATAATGCCATTATTTCGCCTCCAAACTGTGCCAGTCAAGACCTGGAACGTTACTAAACCACTTCTTAATAAGCTGATTATAAATACCATTTTGTTTAATCGTAGCCAAGGCTGCATTTGTTTCTTTAATCATTGGCTTTTGATTATTATCAAAAGCAATACCATAAGGGCCATGTGTGAATGTCCCACCAGCAATATGATAATCAGGATTTTCCGTGGCAAAGCCATACAAAATGGCATTATCCGTTGACATTGCTTGCCCTTGACCACTTTTTAGAGCTTGCATCCCTGTCGCATAGTCCTGAACAGCTAATAGTTTTGCTTTTGGTGCAAATTTTGCGGTTTCAGTGGCTGCTGTTGTCCCCACAACTACAATGATCGTATATTTAGAACTGTTCATATCTTTTATTGAATTAATGCCAGAATCTTTTTTAACTAAGATTGACTGGCCAGCATCAAAATACTGATTTGTAAAGTCAATAATCTTTTCACGTTCTGGCGTAATTGTCATTGTTGATACAGAACCATCAATATTTGTGTTTTTCAACAGTTGCATCTTTGATGCTGTTGAAACCGGCACGAACTCAGCAGACATTGGTACGCCAGTTTGCTTTGAAATTTGAACTGTCAATGCTCTAGCAATGTCAATATCAAATCCTTGAGATATACCCGTTTTTGTATCCATCAGTCCAAATAAACGCGTATCAGCTTTCACACCCCACACAATTCGACCTAATTTTTCCACACGAGCGAGCGTATCTTGATGTTCTGCATTTCTATTGGCTGTTGCTGTTGCCCACATTAAACCAAGGACAATAACGGCAACTAAGACAATTGTGGCTATAATGCCAAACTGTCGCTTTTTAGCTTTTTCCATAATATATATACGTCACACATCTAGCTCATGGCTTGATTGTATACCCCATCAAGCCATGAGTCTCAGTAAACGCAATTCCTCCCTATTTTAGTGATGTTCAACCTGACTCAAAAACTTTTGTGCACGAACTTCCTTGGGTTTTTCAAAGAATTCCTTCGTTGTGCTGTCTTCTAAAATTTCACCCTCAGCCATAAAAATAACACGATCTGCAACGGCCTTTGCAAAACTCATTTCGTGTGTGACAACAAGCATGGTCATTGACGAATCTTTAGCAATGTCTCGCATAACATCTAATACATCCCCAACCATTTCAGGATCTAAAGCGGAGGTTGGCTCGTCAAATAACAATGCTTTAGGTTGCATAGCTAATGAACGCGCAATTGCTGCGCGTTGTTTTTGACCACCAGATAGTTCTGATGGCATGTTAGCTGCTTTATCAGCCAAACCAACTTTTTCCAATAATTCCATCGCTAATTTCTTATTTTCAGCTTCATCCCGCTTCAAAACCAAACGTGGTGCTAACATCACATTTTCTAAGGTTGTTTTATTATCATACAAATTGAAGTGTTGAAACACCATACCAACATTTTTACGAATACGATTCATATCTGTCTTTGGGTCGTGTAGGTCAAATCCGTTAACTAATAACTGTCCTTCTTCGATTTCTTCCAAACCATTAACAGTACGAATCAATGTTGACTTTCCTGACCCAGAAGGGCCAATCAAAACAACTGTTTCACCTTCATCAA
>AEMJ01000786.1 GCA_000166735.2 Leuconostoc inhae KCTC 3774
ATTCAAACACAACTAAAACCCTTTTGGTATTCAGTTCGATATCAAAGTATCACAGTATATGACTATCTCTATCACAACGCAATGTTAGAAAATGACGTTAAAAAATCATTAAATAATTTACCTGACCATTCCCTATATAGTCGCCTTTTTCCATTTGGTTTATTACCAGATCAGATTACGATTCTTGCCATGATTTTTTATAATTTCAACTTGCAACATCAAGAAGTGCAGCGATTACATATACTCATGCTTACCTCGTTACCAATATATAGTCAAAATTTATTTCAAACGTTCATTGAAAAAAACAATGTCACACCTTGTGATTTAACAATAAAACACCTAACTAATACTGATAGGTCTTTAATTGATAATGATAATTTTGATTTAATTATCACTGAATCAACGGATATTGATACTAAATTGCCTACTTTTTTAATCGATAGAGAATTGACCAACACTGAATTTGATCGCTTAAAAACAGTTTTATCCCAACTTTAACTTATGGAGGTCACAAATGACAAATATTCAAATGATTGCTTTAGATATGGATAATACTTTGCTATTGCCAAATAAAACACTATCTGAGAAAAGCACTCACGTGCTAAAAAATTACATCAAAATGGTAAAAAATAGTTTTAACTACCGGTCGGCCATTTCCTAACGTCAAAAATTTTATTGCACAATTAGATTTGAATCAGCCAAATGATCACGTTATTTTATTTAATGGTGGTTTAATTAAAAACATCCGCACTGATCAAAATATTTTAGATAAACATTTTGTTGTCAAAGATGTGATCGACGTATTTAACGTGATAGCTAATTTGAATTTACCTGTTGATATTGTGAGCCAGGAGAGCGTTTTTTCAATTAAAGATTTTGGTCAATCACATTATGTTGATTTGGTGGGTCAATTAATTCCTTATTTTCAATCGACATTAAGTCAATTACCACAAACCATAACATTCAATAAGTTTGTTGTTTGTGCAAATGAATCGGAATTAGATTACTTAGAAAAGGTTCTTCAACATACACCACTTCTAACGCAAAACCTATCTTTTGTTCGTTCAAGGCGTATGTTATTAGAATTCATTCCCAAGGGTGTTAATAAAGGCACTGCTTTATCAAAATTACTGGCTCATTTTTCGTTAACACCAGAAAATTTAATGGCGTTTGGTGATGAGGAAAACGACTTCGCCATGCTCAAACTAGCAAAAGTCAGTGTTGCTATGGCTAATGCTATTCCAAGTATTAAACAAGTTGCTAATCATACGACTAAAAGCAACCAACAAGATGGTGTGGCTGTGTTTTTAGAAACATACTTTGATTAATCGTGACATCTCACGCACACGCCGTCTAACAGAATGCCTCAAGTGATTACTATTTTTCTTTGAATGGTAAAGAAACTTAATCGCTTAAAACTGTGTAAAAACCGGCTGTTTTTGCCCAGTAATCCACATTTAAAGATCATCAAAATTAATAGTCGACTGCCATTACCAAGACGGCTGAATCTAATGATGCGCTCCCTACATTAAAATAATAAGCCAATAAAAAAATTCGTAACCACCCAATAATAACGGTGGTTACGAATTTTTATATACGACTGACAGTCATTTAATATAGCAGTGTAAGTTACAATCATCCCAACATTAGGAGTATTGTGAAATAACTGTCCGTGTTTATTTTGCTTTACAGCAGTGAGCCTGTTTTAACAACCTCATAAGAATAGTATAACACATTAAAAGTAATTATTACTATTTAATGCGTTATATTATTCTTATTTCTTTTGATTTCTTTTTGCTTTTAATTCCTTGATTAACTTTAAAGCACGATCTCTCGTTTTAGCATTAGGACTTTTTAAGCGCCGATAAGCGCTACTGAGGTCATTTTTTCTGGCATAATTCGTTCTCCTGTTAATAGTAATAATTACTCTTTAAAGTATATAAACTTTTGTTTGATAAGTCAATAGCTTATGTCTGAAGATTGTCATATTGCGTTTTGAATTGTGGACAATATGTCGTATATAAGCCATAATAGAGTTAACTAAACTAACTGTGGATTAATAATGAAAGCGTCAAAACTAATGGTTGATAATACTTTAAAATATAATAAAGGTCTCGATATCCTTAAGCAAAGTACTTTTCGTATCACAAAACAACGTAAAGACTTGTTGGCATACTTATCAAAATTCGAAACAACATACATTCCTGTGACTGAAGTTGATGCATATATGCAGAAATTATACCCAAATGCTAGTCATACGACTACCTACCGCAATATTAAAGAATTTAGTGATTTAGGGATTATTGAACAACGGACTGAAGATGGCCAATTAAACGTTAAATTCCAATGTGATTTTGTAACACCTCATCATGGTCATTTCTTTTGTCAAAACTGCCATCGCGTGATTAAACTTGACGCGACATTGGCGCCTAAATTACAGGCTGATTTAGCACAATTCGTTGTTTTAACTGTCAAATTAGAAATATTTGGTTTATGTGATAAGTGTCAGAAAAATCAAGCGAGCTAATTCATAAATGCGTCTCGCATTATTCTACTTAGTTGTTATGCCCTTTTCAAATGATACTGGTATAACGGTCGTCTCTCCCAAAAAAGTACGTTCGTTTTTAGACTCGATTTGTAATAGTAACTTCTCAACCGCATATTTTGCAATATGAGCTGTTGATTGTTTGATTGATGATAACGTAATTCTTTGTCTGGCATACACACGCGATCCATCAAACCCAATGATCTGTACTTGATTGGGAACTTGAACGCCTGCTTGAATGAGTATATGATAGAAATCACTTGCATACTCATCAGAATCAGAAAAGACCCCATCATAAGGAAAATGCTGGTCAACAAAGTTATCCTTAACAAAACGCTTAAAGTCACTAATGAAATTTATTTTCTTTCTAGCTAGAAAAACATCAGCAAAAATATCATTTTCTTGGCAATAATCTAAGAACCCTCTTTCTCGTACTGCAGAAATATTCTTTACAGGTTTTTTAGAAATAAACAGCAATCGCTTTGCCCCTAGTTTTGCCAACGTTTCCCCAGCGAGTCTACCACCCATATAATTATCTGATGTAATTAGTGGTACATTTTGAGAAACACGCTTTTCTATGGAAACCAATGGAATGCTAGTATCAATTAAGTTAGCGACATTGGCATAAGACATCGTAATTAAACCAGCTACCTTTTGTGCATTAGCCATCTGTATATATTCTATTTCTTCTTCTGAAGTGTTATTAGAATTACATAAAATCATCTTATAAGCATGACGTTGTAACTCCTGTTGCATATGATAACTCAATTCCGAGAAAAAAGGTGAGTTCACTGTCGGGACAATAAATACGACGAAATTTGATTTGCTCGTTTTTAAGGCGCGTGCCATTGCGTTGGGAACATAATCCAAGGCAGCAATGGCTTCTTTTATTTTAGCTTGTGTCTCTGCTTTAGTCTTTTTACCATTAATGTAATTAGATACTGATCCTCTTGAAACACCAGCCAAGCTAGCAACATCATTCATATTTACCAATTTCAATGACCTTCTCTAAACTAATTATTTAATAAAAAAAATGCCGTGTCGGCATTTTTACAGTGATTATGGTGTAAATCTTCCTGATAACATTTTATCAAATAAATCTAACATTTGCTGTTGTTTCATCTTACCAATTTGATCAACTTCCAAACGATTAAAATCCTCTATCAAGAAGTACGCCTCTAGATAAAGCGTCAACTGTTTTTTAATAAATGTTTGATTAGTCATATTATCAGTTTGCTTCGTATCCTTGATTAATCCCATTGCAAATTCATTCGGATCAATAGTTATTTTCTATCACTCATTTTTTACCCCTCTACACTATCCATAGCTGCTACATTATCTTCTGAATCTTCTCGAGCGTGCTTTGCATTAATATAATGTGTCATTTCTACTTCTTTTTCAGGCGTTAAGCGATAAAATAATATTAAAATAAATGAAATGACTAAGGCAACTAGCGGTACCCAGACATAATTTGCTTCAATACTAAATAGTGCTGCAGCCGATTGCGTTTTGTTAGGTGTGTAATGACCTATTGAGAGTAACATCCCCGTTATAGCACCACCAATACCCATACCAAACTTTGCAGTGAAGCTAGAGGCAGAAGTCACAATCCCTTCCGCACGAACACCATTTTTCCACTCACCATAGTCTACAGAGTCCGCAAGCAAAACAGCAATTAATGCCCCAACAAATCCGTTACCAAAGTTACCAACAATGGTACCAATAATGACTAACGGAATGCTCAACATTTGCGCGCCAACCCCTAAAATCAATTGTCCAAAAATACTTAATGCCAGTCCCGATAATATTGTCCGTTTTTTACCAATTTTCATGACAAGTTTTGGTGTCAAAAAGACAGATATTAACCCCACAGCATTAAAGAATAGTGCAAGTGAAGCTAGACCAGGCTTGTCCAAATTATATTTGAAAAAGTATATTGTTACCTGACCTTTTGTTTGCATACCCAGCCAGTAAATAAAGTTCAATCCAACCACAATCACCCAAGGCCAATTATTTTTGAGTGCTTTTAGTGATGTTTTAATAGGTAATGCTTTTTGAGACTGTCGTGTTTGCACATGTTCCCTTAAATTAGCAAAAACAACCAAATA
>AEMJ01000785.1 GCA_000166735.2 Leuconostoc inhae KCTC 3774
CCTATCCAAATCGTTGGCAGCATACTTGAGATTTGGGACTTAGCTGAGCGCGTTGTATCAATTCCGGCACGAACAACCCCATCATTATCGCGGTGCGCACGATTTAAGTCTTTACTTCGTGAGATTGAAGCCGGACCTGCTTCGCCTAATAAATCTTCAGGATTTAAATCCACAGCAAGTGCATATTGACGGATAAACGCGCGAACATAAAAATCACCTGGTAAAATACCGAGATTATTGTTTTCAATGGCTTCAAGGTATTTCTCTTGAATTTTAGTTGAGGCTTGTACATCATCCAATGATAAGTTTTTTTGAGACGAGCAGCTTTTAACTGCTCACCTATTTGATTTGTTAAAATTTCGCTCATAGTTTTTCCAATGTCATTTCTGCAGAACAAACCGTTGTAG
>AEMJ01000784.1 GCA_000166735.2 Leuconostoc inhae KCTC 3774
CTTGTGCAAATGAAATTGAACCTAATGTTGATCCAATTGCTAACCAAGCTAATGGCGATGCCAATCCAGATAGATAGGTTAACGGTTTCATTAACCACATTGCTGTTAAATCAATTCTATAGAAAGCGACATTTTGCATTTTACCAGCTAAATCAGTTACCGCAACTGTTGGTACAAATCCTTGTACTAACCACAATATAAGACCCGCAAAGGTTGCAATCACAATAGGGTTAAGAAACATTTTTTAATATTTGATGCCTCCATTTTGAGCCCCGACATTTTAATGTAAGCGTATGAGTAAAGAAAAATACGATAACCTATATTAAATATTGAGCCATAGAGTATACCTTTGGCCCCCCATACAGCACCAACAATAGGTAAACC
>AEMJ01000783.1 GCA_000166735.2 Leuconostoc inhae KCTC 3774
TGAATTTTCTGGTAAAAAGACACTGACTGCGGCATTAGATCTTAGCCTAAAACGTATGGGTCTTGATTACGTTGACATTTTTTTATGCACATCGCTGGGATCCAAACACACGATTGGAAGAAACAGCGTTGGCTTTAGATTTGTTAGTTAAGCAAGGAAAAGCTTTGTATATCGGTGTTTCAAATT
>AEMJ01000782.1 GCA_000166735.2 Leuconostoc inhae KCTC 3774
GTTATGTATTCGCTCAGTCAATTTATCAAAATCTTCATTTGAAATAGATTCAATATTAGATATATCCGACGTATAGTTTAGCTGTGTCATGAACACTTGTTGCGCATTATTTGTCGCAATATAATGCACATTTTTTTTCTTGTTTTAAAGTTTCAATACCATCAGATAGTGTTTTAGTTTGATCGGTTAATTTTTGACTATTATTTATATAATTATTACG
>AEMJ01000781.1 GCA_000166735.2 Leuconostoc inhae KCTC 3774
CAACGTGAGTTTGTCATCGCCATGTTAATTAACATTGTCCTAATGATTGCTATGTATGGTGGCGCTCTTATGTTACCACTTTATATGCAGACCATTCGTGGCGCGTCAGCGTTTATATCAGGGCTTGTACTATTTCCTGGTGCCTTAGTTACTGCGTTTTTATCGCCATGGAGTGGTCGTTTATATGACCAATATGGCGTCAAATATCTCACATTAATCGGTATCTTAATTACAGCCGCTGGCACAATTGTTTTGGCCTCACTGACACTAACCACCCCATTATGGTTTGCAGTTATTGGTCAATTTATCCGTCAACTTGGCTTAGTCTTAGTGCTCATGCCTATTCAGACTGAAGCATTTAATGCCTTACCTTTGGCACTAATGCCTGATGGATCGGCAATGTTCACGACAGTCCGTCAAATTGCAGCATCATTTGGTACAGCAGCACTAGTTACTATCATGACAAGATCATCTCTTAGCTATGGTAAAACACATGCCAGCACACTCGATGTACTTATTCAGTTGCATGGTATAAAAATAACATTCCTAACCGCTGCAGCATTAATGCTTGTTGGTGCTGCACTCACCCTACTCTTTAAAAACAAGGCACCAAGAGACTTTATATAAAAAACAGCTCTCATTGCATGCATTAAACTCAAGAAAAGCGATGGTAGTAAATTAGATATATCTAATTTACTACCATCGCTTTTCTATATTTAATTTAAATATCTGCTGCAGCCCAATGATTAATTGGCCCAAACTGATGCCCAACAGCAATTTCATGTTCAATGGCTGCTGTTGTCACATCATGCCCTATTTTAATAGCTGTTGCTACATCTGTGCCTTTAGCTATTTCTGCAGCAATTGTAGCACTCAAGGTGTCACCTGTCCCATTAATATGTGTTGTATCAAAATAGCTATGACGTAACCAAAAATCGCTACCATTTGCTAATAATACATAATCGGCAACCTCAGATTGATTTTCTTGATTATGCCAACCTTTAATGACGACATTTTTCACGCCAAATTTTTGAATATCACGTGCGGCTTCACGTTGCTCAGCCTCTGAATTAATAGTTCGTCCGGTAAGTAATTGTGCTTCAAAAAAATTAGGTGTAGCCACTTCAGCCAATGGTAATAGCTGGGTTTTCAATGCCTGAAAAGCACTATCAGCTAAAAGCTGCGCACCATGTTTCGTTGTGATCACAGGATCAACAACCAATGGCCCAAAATTATAAGTTTTATAGGCAGTAACAACTGTTGCAATTAAATTCGCATCTGAAAGCATACCTGTTTTACTTGCTCGTATTTGAAAATCATCAGCTAAAACTTCAAATTGTTTTTCAATAAAAGGCAACGGTAATGTTTCAGCAGCATGAATGCCAAATGAATTGCCTGCCACTGCAGCAACCAACACGCTCATGCCATATGTTTTTCGAATAAAAAATGTATGTAAATCAGCTTGCATACCCGCCGATCCATCTGAATCAGACCCAGCAATCGTCAAAACTTGTGGAAATTCATTCATGTCAACACACCCTTTATAGATAATTATGATTTACTATATTATATGTCAACTATTGTTTATTTGCTATATTATTCGCGCTTTATTTATCACATTAATCGCAAATTTTTATTTGTGATAAGGTGATCCCTGTTGAATCATAAAAGCACGGTAAATTTGTTCGATCAAAACAAGCCGCATAAGTTGATG
>AEMJ01000780.1 GCA_000166735.2 Leuconostoc inhae KCTC 3774
GACGTTACCCTTAAGCAGCAATAGGTTGTTTTCTACGTCCACGTGGACAATAGCAACGTTTTGCATTGTGCGCTTGTGATTACCCATGCGTCCAGGTAAAAGTTTACCCTTGAAAACACGGTTGATAACAGCGCCCATTGAACCAGGACGACGATGGAAACGCGATCCGTGAGACATAGGTCCACGAGATTGGCCATCCTTTTTAATATTACCTTGGAAGCCATGCCCCTTCGTAATACCGGTTACATCGACGTATTCGCCAGCTTCGAATGTATCAACTTTGATTTCATCCCCTGCGTTAAATTCGCCTTCCGCATTGCGGATTTCACGAACGTAGCGCTTAGGGGTCGTGTTCGCTTTAGAAGCGTGACCTTGTTCAGGTTTGTTTGACAAAACTGTGCACTTGTCTTGGTAACCAAGTTGTAGTGCACTATATCCGTCTGTTTCTGCATTTTTGACTTGCAAAACAACGTTTGGTGTAGCTTCAACAACAGTTACGGCGATCAATTCACCAATTTCAGTGAAAACCTGAGTCATACCGACTTTACGGCCTAAGATACCTTTAGTCATGACTAATCTCCTTAATTATTTTTGTTTGACTGTATTTTGTCTCATTAGCTGAGACGCGAAGTGTATTCCGTAGAATTACAACTTGATTTCAATTGCAACGCCTGATGGCAATTCGAGCTTACGCAATGCGTCAACTGTCTTGTCAGTAGGGTTCACAATATCAATCAAACGCTTGTGCGTACGCATTTCAAATTGTTCGCGGCTATCCTTGTGCTTATGTGGTGAACGTAATATTGTATATAATGTACGTTCAGTTGGTAGCGGAATAGGACCAGCAATTTCTGCGCCCGTGCGCTTAGCCGTCTCAACAATTTTTTCCGCTGATTGGTCTAAGATACGGTGTTCGTATGCCTTTAAACGGATACGGATTTTCTTTTGTGCCATTCTTTCGTGCCTCCTCGTTGATTTTGTAAATCAGCTAACTCCGATTAAAAACCGACAACACTGCTTGTGTTTTGCGCGCCCATGGCAACGCGGCCGCGCGTGTCGCAACCTTAATCATCATCGCTAAACATTGATACACCAGGCTTTCGGTAGGTTTATGTGACTACTGTTCCAAAAGCGTACTTATTTATGTTAACAGAAATTCTATTACAATGCAACTGTTTTTTAAAATTTATCGATGCATCTTTTATTTTTCCTATTTCAAAATTAACTTGTCATTTTTTCATCTTTGTGTCATTTTGAATTCTAAAAATGCATCATTGTATCTTTCCGTCCATGTTTGTCCTAAATCATCATATACTTGTAAATGACTGACTGTTTGATTACTTGGATAAAATTGCTTATCATCACGAATAGCTTTAGGTAGTAAAGCTACGGCTTTTTTATTGGGTGTTGCATAACCAATGTATTCTGCGTTCTGTGCAGCATTCTTAGGCTCACTAATAAAATTAAGAAAAGCGTAGGCTGCCGCTTTATGTTTAGCAGTCTTTGGCATAACAATATTGTCAAACCAAAGATTAGAGCCTTCACTAGGAACAATGTAATGCAAGTGCTTATTGTTACTCAACGCTTCAGCTGCTTCACCTGAGTAGGTAACTGCAATCGACGCCTCATTTTGAGCCATATACATTTTAATTTCATCTGCCACAATAGCTTTAATATTTGGCATCAAAGTGCGTAACTTTGCCTGAGCTGCCGCAAGATCAGCACGTGATTTGTCATTAACTGACTTATTTTGTGTGATTAATGGTATAGCAAGCCCATCGCGCGCAGAATCCACTAACATGATTTGATTTTTAAATTGGGGCGACCATAAATCATCCCAGTGTTGTATGTCTTTAGCATTAACATATTTATCATTATAGATAATGCCTAATGTTCCCCAAAAATATGGTAGAGAATAACGATTATTTTTATCAAACGATTGATTTAAAAAACGATTATCATAATTACCGATACCCGTTAGTTTAGAATGATCTATTGGTAAAAGTAGTTTCTCACGTTTCATTTTTTGGATCATATAATCAGAAGGCACAGCTAAATCATATGATGTACCACCCTGTTTAATTTTTGTATACATGGCCTCGTTTGAATCAAATGTTTCATAACTAACTCTATATCCGGTTTCTTTGGTAAATTTTTTAAGTAACGCAGGATCAATATAATCACCCCAATTGTACAAATTTAAAACCTTATCAGAAGAAACATTAGTGCCAGTCTTTGACGATAAATAACGCTGTGTCCCAAATAATATAAGGATGACCATAAGAATAGCCATAATACTAGTTATTATTTTTCTCATACTATAACCCCTCAGATGCAGGCAAGACAAGTCTTGTGCTACGTTTTTATTCTTCACAGCACGCGTAGATATGACATAATAAAACAGCACCAGCAGCAACGACACCACAAACATCATTGTCGATAACGCGTTAATTTCCAAACTCACGCCTTGACGCGCACGAGAATATATTTCTACAGATAAGGTTGTGAAACCGTTCCCTGTTACAAAAAACGTTACTGCGAAATCGTCGAGCGAATAAGTAAATGCCATAAAAAAACCCGCCAATATACCTGGTGAAATAACTGGTAAAATCACGCGAGAAAGCATTTGCCAGTTGTTGGCACCTAAATCCTTTGCTGATGCCACTATTGATTGATTCATTTCCTGTAACCGAGGCAGTACCATTAGCACCACAATTGGAATGCTAAAAGCAATGTGTGCTAACAAAACTGATGTAAAACCAAGCGCAAATCCCATGACAGTAAATAAAATTAAAAATGATGCACCAATAATGACATCTGGTGAAACAAGTAAAATATTATTTAATGAGAGAAAAATATTTTTCACCACTGTATGTTTTAGATTGTAAATATACAATGCCCCTGCTGTACCAATAATACTAGCAAGCAATGATGACAATAGTGCAATCAAAAAGGTACTCACAACAATTTCTAGTATACGTACATCTGAAAATAATTCACTGTAGTGTTTTAAAGAAAACCCTGCCCAGCCCTGCATGATGTCCCCCGCATTAAAAGAATATACAATTAGGAAAAGAATAGGTAAGTATAATAGTACAAAAACACTTCCTAGATAAAAATTACCCCACTTAAACTTTCGACTCATGCGTTAACCTCGCTTCCTAGAACGCTTACGATCACGTGTGAAGATCATAGTAATTACCATAGCTACAATCAAAATAATGCCAATAGTTGATCCCAACTGCCAATTTTGCGTGACTAAAAAATGTTCTTCAATTGCAGTTCCTAAGGTAATTACACGGTTACCACCTATCAATCGCGTAATCATAAACAAAGATAGGCTGGGAATAAAGACTGCTTGAATGCCCGCCTTAATACCAGGCATTGACAATGGCATGATTACACGGCGCAAGGTTTGCCATCTATTCGCGCCTAAGTCTCGACTCGCCTGTTCTAACCTGGGGTTAATTTCGGCTAATGAATTAAAAATCGGTAATATCATAAAAGGAATTTCAATATAAGCTGCAACTAACAGAAAACTCCAATTTGAAAAAAGTAGTTGTTGTGGCACGATACCAAATAAACTCATAAAATTATTAACAGTTCCAGTTTTTGCAAGTAAACCGATAAACGCATAGGTTTTCAATAATAAATTAATCCACGTAGGTAAAATAACCAAGAGCAGCCAAAATTGCTTTTGCTTTAACTGATTCAGTAAATAGGCGGTAGGATAACTAATTACTAAAGTTATTATCGTGATTAGAAAAGCATAAAAGACTGAATTAAAAGTCATCAATAAATAGGTGCCACTAGAAAATAAAGCGCATAATTGTGTAATGTGAAATGTCCATTCTGTGTTGTTAAGGACTGAAACAGCAACAATATCAGAGGTGCTATCACAAATAATAATAGCCATAAACCATATGGCATTAAATAAAATAATTGCCTTTGCTTTTTACTTTTCGGCATCCTCCTCGCCCTCATAACTTTCCAAGCGGGCATCAAAATCATTTTCAGATTCATTAAAACGCATAATATGAATATCTTCGGGATCAAAGGTCAAGCCGACACGCGCATCTATTTTTGATTTATTTGTTGCTTGTACTTGCCATTCGTTTCCGTCGTCATCAATTGCCGTAATTTCATAATAATCGCCACGAAATGATTGATCAGCAATAGTGACAATTAGTTTACCGTTTTCAATTGTCGTCAAATCCAAATCTTCTGGTCTTAACACAATTTCAACACGCTCATTTGGACGCATACCAGCATCGACATTTTCAAAATCTTTCCCCGTAAAGTGCACAAGATAATCCGTTTTCATAATGCCATCTAAAATATTTGATTCGCCAATAAAATCAGCTACAAAATGATTAATTGGTTCATCATAGATATCTTCTGGTGAACCATTTTGTTGGATAACCCCATCATTCATCACGAAAATCCAATCAGACATTGCCAACGCTTCTTCTTGATCATGCGTTACAAATACAAACGTAATCCCAAGACGTTGTTGAATTTCTCTTAATTCATATTGCATTTCTTTGCGTAATTTATAATCTAACGCAGATAGTGGTTCATCCAGCAGTAAGACTTCAGGGTCATTTGCCAGCGCGCGCGCTATGGCTACACGTTGACGTTGTCCACCAGACAATTCTGTAATTTCGCGATCAGCATACTGATTTAATTTAACCAACGTTAACATCTCTGTTACTTTGGTCTTAATATCCTTTTTGCTCATGCCCTTAATACTTGGACCAAAAGCTACATTTTCAAAAACTGTCATATTTGGAAATAAGCCATAATCTTGAAAAACAGTGTTCATATGTCTTTTTTCAACAGGCACATCATTAATAATATTTCCTTCAAACAAAATATCACCGTGTGTGACAGTTAACTGGCCTGAAATGAGATTTAAAATAGTTGTCTTACCAGAACCTGAAGGTCCTAACAACGTATAAAATTTACCGGCCTCTAACTCAAGATCAATATTCTTCAAAACCTCATCGTCACCATAAGACAAGCCG
>AEMJ01000779.1 GCA_000166735.2 Leuconostoc inhae KCTC 3774
GTGAACAATACCTGGTCTAAATTCACCGTTAATTGTAGACAATGGCGAATGATAGAGTAAGGCGTTAACTAATGTACCCGAGCTATGTCCTGCAGCGGGATGGACAACCATTCCCTGAGGTTTATCAACAACCAAAATATCATTATCTTCATAAACAATCTCAAGTGGTATATTTCAGCAATGATTTCAGTC
>AEMJ01000778.1 GCA_000166735.2 Leuconostoc inhae KCTC 3774
GTTGCATTCTGGTTTATCCGATGGCGAACGATATGATGAATGGCGTCGTATTGAACGTGGGGATGTTAAAATAGTTGTGGGCGCAAGGTCAGCTGTTTTTGCACCATTGAATCATATTGGACTCATTATTGTTGATGAAGAGCATGAAACAACTTATAAACAAACAGATAATCCACGTTAC
>AEMJ01000777.1 GCA_000166735.2 Leuconostoc inhae KCTC 3774
TATAATCACGACCATTTGCATCGGTAATTATTGCTCCTTGACCATGATCAATGACTATATCAAAATATTTAACTCGAGTTGCATCTGCTAAATGCATTTTTTCTTCATTCAGAATATCTTGATTTTTTGACATGCAATTCCCCCCTTTTTTGCTTACAATAAAAGTCCTGATTTCGCAGGACTTTTGACATTTATTTGCGTGATATTTTACTGTGTTTAGCACCGTAAACAGCGTAAATAATTAAACCAATGACAAACCATCCAAAAGCATAAAATTTTGCTTGATTGTCTAATTCATAGAAAATAAAGCCAGATCCTAATGCTGATAGCGCTGGCATTACTGGATAAAATGGCATTTTAAAGCCTGGTTCTTGAATGTCTTTGCCTTCACGCGGACGCAATGCATAAATCCCAAGTGAAACAATTATAAATGCAATCAATGTACCGGCAGAAATCAAGCCAGCTAACTCTGTAAAACTAAATACAGAACCAATCAAAATTGCAATAATCGATAATACTAACAAAGCATTGTTAGGAAGACCCCTATCATTAACTTTTCCTAAGAAACCAGGTAATAAACCATCTCTACCAAAAGCATACAATAATCGTGAACCAGCAAGCATCATACCGATAATTGCTGTAAACATACCAATCAAAGCCACAATTGATAACAAATTAGACGTAAATTCATGCCCAGAATGCAATAATGCCCATGCAGCAGGAGCCGCATTATTAGCGTATTTTGAATAATGGAACATACCAACTAAGACCAATGATACTGTTACAAAGAGGATTGTTGCAATAATCAAAGAACCGATAATGCCACGCGGCATTGTTCTTTTGGGATCCTTCGCCTCAGCTGAACTGGCAGCAATAGAGTCAAAGCCAATATAAGCCAAGAAAATTTGTGAGGCGCCAGCAAAGATACCTGACCAACCACCAAAGTCTGTCCCAGCCTTATGAGCTGGAATAAATGGTACATAGTTACCTGGATGAATGGCTGTTAAACCAACACCAATGAATATCAAAATGACTAATACTTTACCAACAACCAATACATTTTCGACACGAGCAGTTGTGTTTGTTCCGCGCCACAATAAGACAGCTACGATTAAAACTGCAAATAACGAAGCAATATCAACCACTCCGCCATGTCCAGCAGCAAAAGATCCTGCTAAAGCAGATGGTAAGACGAGATTATGTGATCCAAGAAATAGTTTAAAGTTTGCTGACCAACCAGATGCGACAAAGGCAACGGCAATAAAATATTCCGCTAAAAGCGCCCAGCCAGCAATCCAGCCAAATACTTCTCCAAAAACAACATTTGCCCAAGTATAAGCTGAACCAGCAAATGGTAGAGCGGAAGCAAATTCAGAGTAAGCAAAAGCGGCCAGTCCAGACACAATGGCAGCAATAACAAACGAGATTGCAACCGCTGGTCCAGCATGATTCGCAGCCACGATACCAGGCAGTGTAAAGATGGCAGTTGATACAATTGTACCAATCCCCAGTGCCAACATTTCTTTAACCCCTAGTGTTTTACGTAGGTGTGCATCACTAATAGCAAAGCTCGATGGGCTCGCTTTATGAAACCACCCAGTTTTTGTTTTTGATTCCGACATATATTTATTCCCTCCAAAGGTTACAAAAGTTACTTGATAATATTAACATTTTCTAATCTTATTGTCAATAAAAAACAGAATCGAAATTCTGTTTTAAGCACTTTATGCAAATATAGCCGTCATTATTAAAATAATTATTAGTCCAGTCACTGAAATGATCGTTTCAAGCACTGTCCAAATTTGAAAAGTCTGTTTAACTGATAAATCAAAAAACTCTTTAAAAATCCAAAAGCCGGCATCATTCACATGTGAAGCAATGAGTGAACCTGCACCAATAGCTAATGCCACGAATACTGGTAATAGTGTATTACCTGGATTAGCAGCTAAAATACCTGTCACAATACCTGCAGCTGTCATACCAGCTACCGTAGCTGATCCAACTGAAATACGTAAAATTGCTGCAACACCCCAAGCAAATAGTACAACAGCAATGGGGCTCATGGCGCCACCAGACTGGAATGTCGATGCAATTTTATCTGACAAGCCTGATGTCACCAATACACCACGCAGTGCACCGCCGCCACCAACAATTAACAAAATACCAGCAACTGCTGCCATACCGGCATTCAGTGACTTGCCTACTTCGGTCATCGACTTATGTTGCCAAATACCCATTGTAAATATTGCAAAAATCAAAGCAATCGTCATTGCAACTGCCGGATTAGCAGCAAATTCAATAATTTGATCCATCAGAGTAGGATTTTTAGGCGTCACACCACCTGTATAAATCAATTTATAAATTGTGGCAATAATCATAAATATTAACGGAAATACCGACGTTAACACAGATAGCCCAAAGTTAGGTGTTGCCTTTAAATCATATTCTTTCACAGGGCCCACTGCGGCAATTTCAGTTTTAAATTGAAATGCATCAGGCGCATACTTTTGTGCCAATTTTGTAAATAGTGGTCCTGCAACAATGGCTGTGATAACTGAGACAACTAATCCAAAAATCAGCATCATACCAATATTAGCACCCAATGCTGACGCAACTGCTGTCGGTGCTGGCTGAGGTGGCAGAAATCCTTGTGCAGATGATAGTGCTGCAGTCATCGAAACACCCAAATAAAGTAATGGTACCCCTGATTCAATCGCAACAGCGAACACAATAGGAATTAATAATACCATTCCCACACCGAAAATCATTGAAATACCAATAATAAACGAAGCAATTAATACTGCCCACTGTAATCGCTTGACACCAAACCAATCAATCAAAGTTTTAGCAATACGATATGAACCACCGGCATCGGCAACTAGTCGTCCAATCATGCCACCAAAAATAAAGATAACAGAATTAGGTCCCAAAATATTTCCAACACCTTGTGATCCTAATACAGCATCTGGAATTTGCATAGGTTTCATCCCAAGTAGCAAAGCCAAAATAAAAGCTGTAATAATTAATGAAACGAATGTATTTAATTTGAACTTAGCTATTAAGAGCAATAAGATCAAAATTGATACAATCAACATGACAAATTCCATGTTATTTATATAACGCGTATCCTTAACAACGCGTTTTCTCCTAAACAATTATTTATTATAAGTCGAGATATAATGAATCAAAAATGAAAAGATTAATTGACTCATTTATTATTCCGTATTTATTTACTTAGCATGTTTTCTTTGATAATTTGCAATATTCTCATATTCAGTCTGTAACTGTCGAGATAAACGAATGAAAATAGGCGCTAATTCACGATAGGCATCAAAATTTTCAGGCATTGGTTGATAAGTATTTGAGTGACCAACATACTTTTCAATTTCGTATAAGTCATCAATTTTTCCCAAAGCTTTTTGTGCCATAATCACTGCAGCTAACGCCCCAGACTCAAACGCTTCTGGCACAGTAACAGGTTGTTCAAAAATATCGGCAAACATTTGACGCCACAATGGTGAGCGTGCGAATCCACCAGTTGCTTGAATTGACTTGAGATCACCAACAACTTCTTCTAACGCTAAGCTAACCATATAAATATTAAATGTGATACCTTCAAGAACTGCTCTCAACATGTGTGCTCGTGTATGTGCGTGATTTAAACCAAAGAATGAGCCACGAGCGTTTGCATCCCAAATGGGTGCACGCTCGCCACCTAAATAGGGATGAAAAATCAAACCTTCAGAACCCGCAGGAACACGCGAAGCAATCTGTGTCATTAAATCGTAAGCATCCGTTCCAAGCAAAGCAGCCGTTGATTTTTCGGCATCAAACATATTGTCGCGCGCCCATCGAAAGACATCCCCACCATTGTTAACAGGACCGCCAATTACCCAATGGTCCTTATCCAAAGCATAAGTAAATGTCCGACCTTTTGGATCAATCACCGGTTGATCTGAAACGACGCGAATAGCACCCGACGTTCCAATCGTAATTGCTGCAACACCAGGTTTAACCGCATTAACACCTAAATTAGATAAGGGGCCATCACCTGCACCATAAACAAATGGTGTACTACTTGGTAGGCCCGTAATCACAGCATACTCTGTCGCCATTTCAGTTTCATATTCATATGGCTCAACTGGTGTTGGTAATTGTTTTTTATGCACACCAGTAACTTTTAAGGCTTGTTCGTCCCAATCAAGATTGAAAATATTAAACAAGCCAGTGCCTGAAGCCAAAGAAATATCCATTTTATTTGTACCAAACAAGCGGTGGAACAAATATTCTTTGATCCCTAAGTAATGTGCGGCACGATTATAAATATCAGGGTGTTCTGCTTGCAACCATAGTATTTTTGATAAAGGTGCCATGGGGTGAATTGGTGTCCCGGTTTTTTATAAATTTCGTCACCAATACCCGATTCTTTTAATTTTTCTGTGTACTTTACAGCACGTGTATCAGCCCATGTAATAACACGAGTTAATGGTTGCCAATTCTCATCAAATGCTATCAATGAATGCATAGCCGATGAAAATGAGACGGCAGCAACCACATCCTCCTTCTTAAAGTGGGCTTCACGCACAATGTCATGCAAGGCATCCATTAGCGCATCAAAGATTTCATCTAAATCTTCTTCAGCCATATCTGGTAAGTCACGGTATAACGGATATGCTTTGCTAACAGTTGTCACAACTTGATTCTGATCATCAAATAAAACTGCTTTTGTCGCTGTTGTACCTAAATCGACGCCAATCATATATTCCATAATTTTTCCTAACTCTTTGCTAACCGCTAAACAATATTCACTCAAAACAGAAAAGGCTCCCTTAGCGGGAGCCTCTGTTCAACTATTGAACAGCATTTATATCATTAATTATTTAGAAGAATCCATTGCGTGTCCGCCAAAGCCGTTACGCAAAGCTGAAACAACCTTACCTGTAAAGGTATCATCTTGTAATGAACGGTAACGCATTGCAAGAGACAAATAGATAACAGGTGCTGGCACGCCAAGATCTAATGATTCTTGAACAGTCCATTGACCTTCACCAGATGAGTGCATACGACCAGCAATGGCGTCTAACTTAGGATCCTTGGCAAACTGTTCTTCGGCTAATTCCATCAACCATGAACGGATAACTGATCCGTGGTTCCACAATTTTGAAACTGCTTCATAATCATAATCAAATTGTGACGCTTCCAAAACTTCAAAGCCTTCAGCGATTGCTTGCATCATACCATATTCGATACCGTTATGAACCATCTTCAAATAATGTCCAGAACCAAGACGACCTGTATACAAGTAACCATCTTCTTCAGCAATTGATTCAAACAATGGTTCAATAATCTTCCAAGCTTGGGCATCATCGCCACCAATCATGAAATTACCACCATTACGGGCACCGCTCATACCACCAGATGTTCCAGCATCAAAGAACTTGATTCCAGCAGCAGTTGTGCGTTTGTTTTGTTCCAAGTTATCCTTATAGTTAGAGTTACCACCATCAATAATGATGTCGCCCTTGTCCATCTTTTCAATCAAAGTATCGATTGTTGAGTTTGTTGGGATACCTGCTGGTACCATTACCCAAACAGCCTTTGGTGAAGGTAACTTTGACAACATATCATCGATGTCTGATGCACTTTCAACTGATGATGAATAGTCGGTTGCTTCCTTAACGAAATCAGCATTCAAATCAAATGCTACAACTTCATGCCCATTATCAACAGCGTTCTTAACTAAGTTCAAGCCCATCTTACCAAGGCCGATCATCGCAAACTTCATGTTTCACTTACCTCTTATTTTTTGTATTTTTGGTACATACTCATTATATGAAAACTATTTACATATTGCAACCTATTATTGTAAATAATTTTCTAATCTTGTATACTTAGTGTATTCAAAGTACATTGCAAATGGTTACTATATTGTAAAAACATCGTATTTTACCCATTTCAACTAAACTAATTTAGGAAATATTAAACTATGTCACGCAACATTATAGCGCAACTTCGTGCTCAAAAAAAACAATTCAATACAACCGAAAACAAATTAATTGATTATGTCATTCGAGAAACTAATCTTGCAGGAGAGTCAACTATTCAAGAGCTTTCTCTTGGATCCGGTGTGTCTACTGCAACTATTTCTCGTTTTGCAAAAAAAGTTGGCTTCGATTCTTTTCGTGATTTTTCTGTTGCGTTGGCAAGCACGCCAGTGTCAGCGACATCTGATTTTTTTGGTGAAATTACTGATGAGGATGATACTGCAGCGATTGGACAAAAAGTTTTTGCTGGCGCGACTAATGCACTAAATGCGACCATTAATAATTTAACACCTGCCTTGCTAGATGATGCCAGCCATTACTTGATTCAAGCTAAACGTGTTGGTTTTTTGGCATAGGCGGCTCGTCTATTGTAGCTTTTAATGCTTACCACAAGTTTTTACGTACGCCACTTGATGTTATAGCACATCCTGATTATGATATCCAACTGATGCAAGCAGTCAAATTAGATGCAGATGATGCTGCAGTTGTCATTTCTCACTCAGGTCGTAATAAAGATACCTTACTTATTGCTCAAAAACTAAAAGAAAACGGCGTTAAAGTGATTGCAATCACTTCTTTTGCTGATTCGCCTTTATCTAAAATAGCTGATCTAGTTTTACTCTCACTTGCTGAAGAAATCAATTTTCGAAGTGAATCTATGAGTTCTCTTATTGCTCAAATTACTATTATTGATACTTTATTTACAATTGTCGGTTCACAATTATCTAAAAACACACAGAATGTTGTTGATACTATGCGCAATGTTATTGAAGAAACACGTTCACACTAAAAAAAGATTGCCCAATGTGGACAATCTTTTTTTAGTTCATGTCATGGCTATAAGCCATCATTTAGCGTGATTAATCATTGCCTTGGCTTGATTTACTAACATATCAATTGCTACTAAATTTTCGCCCCCTTCTGGGACAATAATATTTGCGTAGCGTTTCGTTGGTTCAACGAATTGATGGTACATTGGTTTAACAGTCGCCAAGTATTGTTCAATCACACCATGAACAGTGCGACCTCGCTCTTCGATATCACGTTCTAAGCGACGTAAAAACCGGATATCATCATCTGTATCAACAAAAATTTTCATATCAAGTAAATCGCGCACACGCGCATCGTTAAATAGTAAGACTCCATCAACAATTACAACATCCGCCGGCCCAACACTTTCAACTTCTTGAGAACGAGTATACTGTTCATAATCATATATTGGTTTATTGATAGATTCATGCCGTGATAAGCGACGTAAATCCGAAACAAATAAATCTGTCTCGAAAGCATCTGGGTGATCATAGTTGGTTAATATACGTTCAGACATTGGTTTTTCAGATTGGTTTATATAATATGAATCCTGTTGCAACAAAATTGCAGAAGAACCATCCGCTGTTAAACGGCGCACTAGTTCACGACTAACCGTTGTCTTGCCCGAACCAGATCCACCTGTAATACCAATCACTAATGGTTTTTGAACCATTATTGTTTTCCTCCTTCACTGGCTTCAATCCCAGCATGTAAACCATCTATGTCAAGTGACATGCCTCGAAAGCCCGCATTTTCAATTGGAAAATGCTGCACAAATTCGTCAAATATTTGTAAGGTGCCACTCACATTGATTGCCGAAAAATCCAAAACATGTCCCGCAAAAGATTTATCATCGGACAAAAAATGTAAATGCCAGCCAGCTGCTGTTGGTCCATTAAATATTTCAGGTGCATAATAACCCATTAAAGTACCTGATATATCTGCCACCTCAAATTCTGGTTGATTTGTGGCAACTTCTAATAGGCTTGGAAATGGTGGTACTTGTTGTGGCGCAATGCGAACGTGCATCCGCGAAAAATCAGCATGAAATTTAACTGATGAAAAAATATTTTGTAATTGTGCTGATTTTAATTTATCACTCAGTGTTTCAAAATCAACCTGATCAAAGGGTAAAGTTTGGGTTGGCTTATAAAAATGAATTGATGCAAATGGTAATAACGTGTCTAAGTCTGTAATATGATTAACTTGGCCATCACTTTGTGCCTGATAAACTTGACCTTCTAAAATAATTACTTCGCCATTGAGTCCAGTCAGTGTACCCATACCCGTGTCACCATGTTTTAAAAGTTCACCAGCTGTTATTGTTCCCTGAAGCTGTTTACCCATAAGCATTGCTAACGTACCATGTTGATATAAACTAGTCATTTTTTATTTTTTACGTGTGTATTTATCTACACACTTCCTCCATACTTATATTCTCTCTCATTCTAAGCGAATATAATCAGACTGTAAAGACCTAGACATGTTATTTAATATGATTTACTTGGCTAACTTTCTCCACTAGTAAGCGCACATAGTTACGATCGCCTACTGCGCCTGGATGCACGCCATCATCAGCGAACCAGTCAGTGTGTTGTTCAGCAAGTTCGAACCAATTAATCACATGTAGATTTGGATAATGTTTTGCAGCTTCCAATAGCATTTTGTTATTTTCATCTTGCCATGAACGGCTCTGGACAAAATTATTCATCCAATAAACTTGTCGTTTTTTACCAAAAATCTTCATTATTTGGTCTAAATCTGTCCGTTTAATGTCGCCATTTGTTCCTAATCCAATCAACATGTTTGGGGCAAGTTTCCCATTTTTAGCTAATTGCTCAATAATTTGTGGTGTCTGATAAGATTGCCGACCAACTTCGGCATCAACTACCATATTATTGTTCACTTCTTGCAAATAAGGCGCCGCATCTAGCATAACGGAATCCCCAACTGCTTTAAATGGCAAATCTTTAAAAGCAAGATATTGTTCTGATTTTAAACCATAAGTTGACACAATATTTTTTTGATCAGTTGTCAATGCTGCCTTTTTTGTTTTTTAGAGGTAGATGTCTGCCCTTTTTTTTCAGCCATTGCATTGCGCTTAGCCACTTCAATCTCATTCTTTTTCAATGTTTTTTGTAATTTTGTTTCTGGTAACGCAATGCCCGCACGATGATCAATTATCCCATTTCCTAGAAACAACATATATATCAAAATAACAATGACACCACCAAAAAAGCGATTACGTGATGCTACAAACCAATGTGCAATATATTTAAATGACTTGGTGTAACGGAAAAATTTCTCAACGTATCGATAGCTTAACTCACTAATACCAAGAACTATTAATATCTCAATCATCATGTTTAAGAAAGATGTTTTATAGTTTGGCACAAATTTTTCATAAAAAACGAATACTGGTAATTGATAAAGGTAGATACTGTAGCTGCGTTTACCAAGATAATTTAAGAATTTGTTATCAAATATTTTTGAAAACCACGAAGCCGGATGCGCAACAACTGCGATTAAAACAGTAATCACAATAGTGAACAGATACATTAAACCTTGATAAGTCCCATTTTTTTGCCCATTTAGCCACAAAAACCCACCAATCATAATTATTAATGAAATGGTTCCTGTACTATTAAGTAAATTTCGCGCTTTATTATTTACTACTGGTCGTAATGCAGTTGATGACCAAATAAATGCTAACGCAGACCCCAACAAAACTGCAAATAACCGTGTATCTGTGCCATAATATACGCGATTGATTGCATCTGGTTGATACAAAACAGCCATTAAAATCGCACTTATTCCTGAAAGAAGCAACAAAGATAGAAAAACATATATCTTTTTAAAGCGCAACTTCAACACACCCCACACAACAAACGGCCAAACAAAATAAAATTGTCCTTCGATTGATAATGACCACAAATGTGTAAACGGTGAAGCACCACCAAATTGCTGAAAATATGATTGCCCATTATTAATAGCCCAAAAATTATACACATAACAAAGATTAGTAATCAATACATGTCGCAAGTTGTAAATAAGTTGTTGATCAAACAACAAAATAATTGTAGTACTGATCAATAGCATACAAACCAAAGCCGGATAGAGACGTTTTAGTCGTCGAATATAAAATTTTATAGGTGCAATAAACTGAGTCTTGTCATATTCTTGAATCAAAAGATCTGTGATTAAATATCCTGAGAGCACAAAAAAAAGTGGCACACCCAGCCAGCCCCCAATAATTTTAGTTGGCATCAGATGGAAGAGTATCACACCAATAACTGCAATCGCACGTAACCCATCAAAGCCTGTAATGTAACGTCTTTTTCCCATTTGAAAATAAGCCTTCCCTAGTATATTTACTCAAAATAAAAAGCAAACTACTTTTACCAGTTTACTTTTTTACGCTTAAATGTCAATTGTTACGGTTATATTTCTCTAACGTATAATTTTAATTAAGTGTCGTGCCACGTCGTTCTAAAGTATGCGGTAGTTTAACCTGTGTGAGCTCAATCGTTTCATTATTCATTAGCTTTGTCAGCATTCTCATAGCAACAGCACCAATATCATACTTAGGTTGTCCTATTGAAGTGACTTGTGGCCGTGTTATAATCGTAAATTTAGTGTCGTTTGATGTGATAATTTCAAAATCTTCCGGAACTTTTTACCATGATCACGCAAATAGTTCATGATACCAACTGCGACCTCATCATCATATGTAATCGCTGCTGTCGCACCCGTAGCCAGAATTTTTTCAGCAACTTGAAGGCCTGCCGCATAATCTTGATGCGTTGAAAACAGTAAAGAGTCGTCAAATTCTATTTGCGCTTCTTCAAGTGCCTTTTTATAGCCAACTAAACGATGCATGCCGTTAATTGCATGTTCTACTGGTCCGGTCACGATGGCCACACGATCGTGACCATTTTTAATGACCGCTTCCATGGCCTCTTTAATGGCTTCTACATAGTCAATGTTGACACTTGGTAATTTTTTTCACTGTCAACAGAGCCTGCCAAAACAACTGGTGCATTGACTCCAGAAATTGTATTAACAACTTCATGATCCAGCTCGTTTCCCATGAAAATAATACCATCAACTTGCTTACTTGCCAAATTATTCACAGCCATTGTTTCACGTACTGGATCTTCATCAGTATTTGTTAATAGCACATCATAATGATACATATTTGCCACGTCATCAATGCCACGCGCTAATTCCGAATAATAAACATCGGTTATGTCTGGCATAACAACACCAATTGTTGTTGTTTTTTTCGATGCCAGCCCACGTGCAACAGCATTAGGATGATAACCAAGTTCCTCAATTGCATCTAAAACCTTACGCTTTGTTGAGTCTCGTACATTACTATTACCATTAACAACTCGAGAAACTGTTGCTAAAGATACGCCTACACGGTGGGCGACATCATAAATTGTTGCTGAATTTTTTTCTGCATAATTGACCTTCTTTGTTATTTTTATTCAATTAAAAATCCTCATAATTGACCCCTTCCTATTATATCAAAAAAAAGCAAATTGCAAACGCTTACAATGCCATTTTTACAAGTTTTCATCATTGTTTCTGTTTGTTACAAGAAAAGATAATTTTTATTGTAAGTGTTAAAATATACTTAATAAATAATTTAAAAAGGATCTATCTTATGAATGAGGAAAAATAGTAACATTAACAACTTGGCTTGAAGGAAAAGCACTTACTGGCGCTATAATAACTGATTTTCATAGCATTGCCTATTTATCCGGATTTGAGTCAGATCCTATTGAACGTGTACTGGCACTCGTACTCTTTTCAGGAAAGCCACCTTTTTATTCGGTCCGGCCTTGGAAGTCAACAGCATGAAAGAGAGTGGTTGGCGTTTTCAAGCATTTGGTTATGAAGATCACGAAAATCCTTGGGAGAAACTTGTAACTCATATCAAAGATGCAACATCAGGTCAGTCTTTTGCACTTGAAGCCGATAACCTATCAATTTCACGCTATCATGCGCTACAATCGGCTTATCCATCAGCCTCGTTCAATAGTGATATTACTGATCAAATTAACCATCTAAGGCTGATTAAAACCCCAGCAGAAATTAAGCATATGGTTGCTGCTGGTCATGATGCAGATCGTGCATTTGACATTGGGTTCCGCACATTAACTGAAGGCATCTCAGAATTAGCAGTTGCAGCAAAAATAGAATATGATCTCAAAAAGTCTGGCGTCCCTGCCATGAGTTTTGATACATTACTACAATTTGGTGATCATGCTGCCGACCCTCATGGCGCCACCTCAACACGTCCCCTACAACAAGGAGATATGGCACTGTTTGATTTAGGTACAATGACAGAAGGCTATGCTTCTGACGCCACTCGTACAGTAGCCTTTGGAGATGTCAGCAGCCAGGATAAAGAAATTCATGCAGTGACACTAGAAGCCCAGCTAGCCGCCCAATCACAAGCAAAAATCGGCATGACTGCTAGCGAACTGGATAAAATTGCGCGTGATATCATTATTAAAGCAGGTTATGGTGACTATTTTGTACATCGTCTAGGTCACGGTCTTGGATCATCTGTTCATGAATTTCCATCAATCATGGCTGGCAATGATCTTATACTACAAGAAGGCATGGTTTTTTCAATTGAACCAGGTATTTATATTCCAGGTGTTGCTGGCGTCCGAATTGAAGATTCAGGCTACATGAGCCATGATGGCTTTGTTTCCTATACTCATACATCTAAAGAATTATTAAAATTTTGATTAATCAATATAAAAGATGTCCCTAACTAAAATATTTTAGTTAGGGACATCTTTTATATTACATAGCCTTACTAATTGCCATAATGAGCAGTGGTAACATTGTAATAGCATTATTGATAAAATGAATCATGATACTATCTTGTAAGTTACCAGTTTTTTTGTATACC
>AEMJ01000776.1 GCA_000166735.2 Leuconostoc inhae KCTC 3774
CACATGATATGCTCTTTTTGCTTATTATTTGCAATAAAATTGCAAACTTGAAAGGAATTTGTTTTATGTCAGAAGAAAAAGTATTTCCAATGACAGCTGAGGGACGCAACAAACTACAAGCTGAATTGGAAGATCTCATTACAAACCAACGCCCAGAAATTACTAAAAGAATTCAAATTGCACGTTCATATGGTGATTTATCAGAAAACTCAGAGTATCAATCTGCAAAAGATGAACAAGCTTTCGTTGAAGGCCGCATTCAAACTTTGAAAAAAATGATTGAAAATGCTGAAATTATTGATCCAAATGCAACAGCAGCTGATGAAGTTTCACTTGGTAAAACTGTAACTTTTAAAGAATTACCAAATGAAGATGCTGAAACATATGCTATTGTTGGATCAACTGAATCTGATCCTGTAGCAGGTAAAATTTCAAACGAATCAGCAATGGCTGTTGCTCTGCTCGGTAAAAAAGTTGGTGACAAAGTCAACGTACCATTACCTAGTGGAGATAACATTAGTGTTGAGATTTTAAAAGTTGAAAAATAGTATCAAAAAAGACTTACATGAGCAGGAAGTTAGTATCTTTAGAAAAATAAATTCTAAGATATTAGCTTCCTGCATAGTTGTAAGTCTTTTTTGATGTTTTATTCTATTAATTAAAATATCATAACAGTATGTTTACCGATAAAAATCAAGTCTATCACATTATACAAATTTATTGATATTCCCAATAATAATAGCGCCAATCACCACTAAAATTGTTCCAACAATGATTAGCTTCATTTGATAGTTAGATTTCTTTTCACCTAACAAATAAATACCACCAAATGTCGCTACAATAATACCAAGTTGTGAAAATGTTGTGGCGATAGTTTGACCAACAGCGGGATTTGCGGCTGAAATAAACATAAAAATATTTCCAATCGCCCAAACCAACCCTGTCACAATATTTTTCCAAGTTGGCTTGCCAAACATCTTATCTGCTTCTTTTAACACGAAAATAACAATCAAGAATGCACCGATAACTTGTCCAATAGCTTGCGGACCAACAATAGCGGTCATATAATCGACGCCATTACTTTTATTCTTAATATCATCTGAAATATAATTAATTTTATTCAAAAAATTTGGTAACACAAAGTAAATCATAAATCCTGCAGTTGAAATGACTAAATATAATAACCCTTTAGTCATGCTTTTGGCTTTTACTTGATCACTAATCCCAGAATTTAGTGCCCTATCACGCGCAGAAATCAAGGTTGCACCAATCACCACAGCAATAATTGAAATGATTCCAATAAGCCACATTTTCCCAGTTTTCCAATCACCCAAAACAACAGCGGCCATCAAAGCATTTGTAACTATTTGACCAGCGGTTGATAATGGAATAGCAAGTGACACACCGAGATCTTTAATTGCCAAAAACTGACCAGCTGTTCCTATGGCCCAAACTAGCCCTGAAGCAATACCAACAATCCATATTTCTGGACCTAAATATGCATGATTTGGTATAACATATAAAAGCATTGTCCCTAGACCAAATATCAATGCCCCAAATGTCATTCCCAAAGTTTGCTGACCAGCTGTCCCACCCATTTTTGTATTAACGAGTCCCACAGACCCCCACGCTAATGCTGGAACCAATGCCAGAAGAATTGCTACGTTCATTATTTTACGACTCCTTATCCTGATCATGCTATTTTACATGATTTATTAACAAGACTATTGTACCTGAATGAAAACGTTTACACAATCTTTTCTAAGAAATTGTAAACGTTTTCATTAATTGTGATAAATAACCTAACTTAAAACATAATTCAGCATAGCTAAACATAGAAAAAACTATCAAGAAATTTACTTTCTCGATAGTTTTCTCTGTTAAGACAATTAGTTATTTATCATAGCGTTGCATGTTCCAAGTTTCAATAACATTAACTAATAACTTCGTATAATTAACATCAGTGGCATAATGATTATCATAGAGTGCTTTAGCTGCTTGCTTGTAGTTTTTTGCAGCAATAACATCTTTAAATTGATTTGGATTCCACGTATTCCCATTTACAATGGTTTCAGCGTGTTCACGCATACTGTCTTTCCAACTGTCATATACTGCAAAACGTGCTTGTTGTGTTTCTGGCTTACCATCAACATATTCCGTTGTATCTAATACAACAGATTTACCCGGCGTTTCATCTTGCGTTTTGACACCATAGAAATTATTATACTTTGAAGATAATTTAGAATTATCCCAATTCGATTCGTGTGCTGCTTGCGCAATAGATACTGACGCTAATAAGCCATACTTTTTCGATAATTCTTGCGCATAAGGGGCCACTTTGCGTACAAATGCTAGGCGCCTCTCAAATTCAGATTTTCCAGAAGTTGCTAGTAAGGCCATAATATTTGGTGTTGGCAAACCATTTTCTTTAAGCGTACCATAGTATGGTTGCATCGTTTTATTAGATACTTCCAGCAAGTTAGCAATAACTGCATGCGCTGTTTTATCTTTACTCAAATCAAATGCTTGCGGATAAATATAATCTAATAATTTACCTGTTTTCGTATTTGACTGATCCACGCCACGCAATAAATCAGGATATTTTTTTTGCATTTGATTAATTAACGATTTACTATCTAATGCTGTCAGAATGTCCTGTTCAGATACACCTGAAACTTCATCAGCAATGTGTTGCGCAACTTGATCAGCTGTTTGACCAACAGAAACTAACACATAACCCTTAGGTAACTTTGGTGCAGCACCTGGTCCACTCGTCATCTGTTCAAAAATTAACTGTGTTGTTTGTGAAGGTGACAGTTGGTAAGTGCCTGCTTGTAATTTTTCAGCCCCTTGAGACATGGCATATTTGTAAAAGTTTTTACTATTTTTGATTATTTTTTATTTTGTAACGTTTGCCCCATTTGTGAAGCTGTTGAACCAGTTGGTATATTAACAGTTTTAAAAGTTGTATCCTGTGGATTCAATGCTGCATTCTTATCTGTCAATAATGTTTTTGCCATAAATACAATGCCTACAATGACAAAAATTGCTAAAATCACTCCAATTATACGATTTCGTGTACCATGTATTTTTCTTCGTTTACCATTAGATAATTTATTTTGTGCTGCGTCTAGCGATTCGGCAGCTTTAATTTCATGTTGATGTCTTTTTTTTCTAGATTCCATAATTTACCTTCTAAAATTGCGTTATATAGTAAAGCGACTAGCATATTTCATACTAGCCGCCTTGTTACATTTTATCATATTTATTAACGCAAAAGATTAAAAAATTTTACTTCAATGATTCTACATCACGGGCAATCATTAATTCTTCATTTGTTGGAATTAATAAGGCTTTTACACGTGATGATTTCGTCGAAATTTCTACTTCTTTTCCACGAATCTTGTTAGCTTCAATATCTAATGACACATTAAAATACTCTAATTTATCAATAATTGCTTGTCTAACTGGTATCGAATTTTCCCCAATACCTGCTGTAAATACAATTGCATCAACACCACCCATTTCGGCGATGTATTGACCAATATATTTTATAATACGATTAATAAAAATTTTAACTGCTAATCTAGCATGATCATTTGTATCTTGCACATCCAATAAATCACGCATATCTGAAGAAATAGTTGATAAACCAAGTAAGCCTGATTTCTTGTTCAATATGTTTAGCATGTCATCATTAGATAGACCTTCGCGCTCTTGAATATAGTATACAAGCGAGGGGTCAACATCACCCGAACGTGTAGCCATTGTGACACCTGCTAGTGGCGAAAATCCCATTGATGTATCAAGTGACTTGCCATCCTTAATAGCTGTAATTGAGGCACCTGCACCTAAATGGAGTGTAATTAATTTCAATGATTTCAAGTCTTTGCCAAGCATTTCTGCTGCCCGCATCGCAACGTAACGATGTGACGTCCCATGAGCACCATATTTACGTGCACCATATCGCGTGTAGTATTCATATGGTAACGAATAAAGATAGTTTTCTTCAGGCATAGATTGGTGGAAAGACGTATCAAATACGGCAACCGACAAAGCATCTGGCAATAATTTTTGGAAAGCGCGGATTCCCATGGCATTGGCAGGATTATGTAATGGTGCATAGTCTGCTAACCGATCAATTTTTTCTAGAACTGAATCATTCACAACAACCGAATGATTAAACCATTCACCACCAGCGACAACACGATGTCCAACACCTGTAATTTCATTAAAATCTTCGATAATGCCAAGATCTGTTAATTTTTGTAACATAAAATTAATGGCTTGTTGATGGTCTTTAATTGCAAGCACATTTTCATATTTTTTGTCCTTGCCATTTTTAGAAAGGGTGATATGATCCTCATCTTCGGAGTCATCAATCAAGCGTTCCACTTCAGAATCATACTTGATTGTTACAATAGCATCATCCATACCTATTCGTTCAATAACACCCTGCGCAATTACTTGTTCTGCTGGCATTTCCAATAATTGGAATTTTAATGATGAACTCCCCGCATTAACAGCCATTGTCTTAGCCATGATTTGATTTTTACCTGTCTTTCTTGAATGTGTTCTGATCTATTACATTTTAATACATAGGATTCTGCCATAAAAAATATTGTTTAGCACTTTATATTTTATGACATACTATATACTATCCTGTTCTTTATCAAGTTTAACCCAAGCAGCAATTTCTTGCAAAAATTTTTTCAAAGCAGCAATATCTTTTAAAGTTGGATACTGCCCCATTAACACCTCTGTTTTTGTTCCAACATCTTTTTTTGCAGTACAAGTATAGCTTTAGCTGCGCGTTGATCCTTAAAGAATTCATTTGGTAATTGCAAGAAAGCCTTAAGTTGTGCTTTATTAGCCACAAGTTTTAATAAGTTTTTAGCATTGTCTCCGTTTAAAATATTGGCTGGCACAATTAAGTAGACCCAACCATCTTCAGTTACAAATTCCAAACTTTTTTCAATCAACAAGTGATGCACAAATGATCGGCCCTCTGTCGCACGCGTATCGTAATCATCCCCTGGTTGTATTGGGTAGTAACCTACTGGCAGATCTGCAATAACTGCTTTAGATTTAGGAACATCTTTTGTTGAAATTACATCTTCTTGGTAAAATTCGGTTGTGCCTTGGTTAAGTAACTCATCAACAGCTGATGCTAACGCTAATTGCGTGTCGTCGTTATCAATACCTATTCGTTTGATTTTCACATTGTTCATTATTAATACATCGTTAATTGTATTAAGTAAATTACCCGTTCCCACTGTAATATCTATGATCGTGTCACCATCTGATAAATTTGCGGTTTGTGACAAAAAATCTGCCAACAAATAACCGATTCCATCTGGTGTTAATTGATAATTAGTAGGCGTTTTATCGTCTCGATTAGCTTTCAAAATAACTAACTGCAATACTTTTCTTAAGTCTGCTTGTGTCATATGTTGCCAATCAAAATCAGTGATTAAATTTTGTATTTTGTCAGTTGTCTCCGCTGTTGGCATATCTAATTCATGTTGAATATTACCAGCATGAATATCTTCTAGTACCTCAATTAACGCATCAATCATGCTAATATCTGCATCTTGTGCTAATGCTTGTGTGCTAGTTGTTAGTGCCTCAAAATATGTTGCGATTTTTTCTTGTGTCATAGACTTATTTTAGCTTTTTTTCATATTATTTTCAAGATGTTTACACAAGTAACTCTCGCGTGTAAGTCTTATTTCCTAGCTCAATGACAATATGGTTTTTCACCACAGTTGTTTTAACATGACCGAATTTGTCATTTTGATGGTGACTTTTATGATACGCTAAACTTGCCTGTAACTGTATTTGATCAAGTTTTGTTAAAATAATCATTTGAGATCTTGATTTTAACTGCGCATTAAAAGTTATATTTTGTAAAACCATAACACCACCAAGTAAACCCAAGAGTATTAATGAGGACACTAAAATTGATGCTTGCCTTTTTTTAAACACGATTTCCCCCTTTTTTAAGATAAAGTAAGCCACTTGCTTTTTGACCTTGACAATTAACTACTTCCAGCTCTAAATAAGTTGTTCGGTCAAAAACAGTTAACTGACTAATATTTTGTGCCATAATAACTTGACCAGCACCTACAGCCGATATTTGTAACCTATTTTTGTAAACGGTTAACTTCATTAATTTTTCTTCATTATTTTTTAAAATTACATGGTCTGTATGTGCCGATACCAAAGTATATTTTTGAACCTCGATTTGGTGTGTCACAGCACGCAATGTTATGTCTAATGGTGTTTGTGTCTGCGGTTTTAACAAAGAGAGACTAAATTGTATTGTCATGAACACCAATCCCGTAATTATTACCGCGATTAGTGACTCCAATAAGGTAAATGCAGCACTACTATTTTTCAACATAATCATGCCATGACTTTATTGCGGTAGCTCGTTGTGCCGAAACATGTTGATATTCTATTTTTAAACGTGCATCTTGTTGTTTAAAATTTCTAACCTGTTCATATTCAAACGTTATTGCAGTACTTATCAGTAAGAGAGATATTAAAGCTTCTGCCAACACAAAGCCTGATTTACGTCTTTTCAACACGATATTCGCCCCCTCCTAAACTAAAAATAATTTTAATTGTCTGTTTACCAGTTGTTAACACAATTGTTGTCGGCGCAACGTAGCCCGTTTTCAATATTTTTATCTGTGTGCATACATGATTGCTATAACCTTTTGGATACTTAAAACTATCAGGACCAAACATCACCACATCTCTATCAAATGTCACAGTAACATTTTTTTGTGTTTGCTGTGCAGTCAATCTAGTCTGATGCCATTGAGATTTAAACGCTGGCTCCCATTGTGCCATTTGTTGATAATGTGGTTTTATTGTACAACTAATCAATAACATGCTCGCCACGATACTAAGTACAATTAAAGATTCTAATAAAGTGAATCCGCTATTTGTGCGCTTCATTATTTGCAACTGTAATATTTAAATCTTTGACTTTTTGAGCCTGCTTTGCCGTTAAATAGCCTTCTGCCACCAAATTATTCATCGTTATTGAACCGTTTTCAGGATGTTCATTTGCATACAAATCTATTTGTGTTTGTACAGTAGACACCATTGCCGTTGCATGTGTTTCAACTGCTTTTTGACGCTGTGAGCCGAGATTAGGCAAAATAAGGAGCATCAATAAACTAATAATGAAAAGCACAATTGCTGCTTCAATTAGAGTAAATGCTTGTCGACTTTTTTTAAAAATTTTCATTGATATAACCCCCCAATAGAGTTGTACATAGGTAACAACATCGACATGTATAATATAACAATTGCCACACCAATTACACCAAAAATAAGGGTTGCAGTGTGCCAATTAAACGATCTGTTTGTTGCATCAGTAATTGAAATTGTGTTTTAGCATAATAAGATAGATAATCAGCCAACACTTTTGGCTCATGTCCTCGAGAGAAATAACCTGCTAGCGAACGATTAAAATAAGGTTGCTTTAAAATGTAACTTTCAATTGTATACCCTTTTTGAAAATGTTGACGTGCATGATTTGCCAAAATGATCGTCATACGATTGCTTTTTTCGTCACCTTGACTAATCTCATCTAAAATTTCTGGTATGGTTAAGCCGCTTGAGAGAAGTGTTGATAACTGTTGTGTTACCTGATAAGTGAAAATAGTTTTGACAATAACACCAACAATTGGCATATATGATAATAAAATAAGCTTTTGACGTGGATTTTTTCTATGGCAAAAGGCAATTATTACTAGCGAAAATAAAATAATCATACCAACAATGAAGTATAAGTAATTGTGACTTTCCTTAGTCCCTATTGTCGATGTATCTTGCCATTGATTTAAAATAGGATACAAAAAATATTTTAACCCAACAAACATCATGCCAAGAAGTCCGAATAAAATGATTGGATAACGCATGACTTGTGTCACTTTATTTTGCTGCTGCTGAAGTTTTGCCAAATTCTCGCCAATTGCTACCAAAGTCTCGGTTAAATTACCATGTTGATCTGCCAATTTTAACTGCAATAATATTTGATTACTCACATCTTTTCTCAAAATAACATGTAATGCGAATCCTTGATTTAACTCTTTTATGACACGTCTGAGCCAGTGTTGCCATTTCGTATGTGCACTGGCTAATATATCTAAACTTTGTGAAATACTATAACCAGATTGTAATAGTTCTCCTAGTTCTTGAAAAAACAATACTTGTTCACTTGTTTTAAAGTGCTTGACACGTTTCTTTTGAAATTTTGTTAGTTCTAATCGCATGGTGCAAAACCTCCTGCCAGTTTTTTGAGAACTGTGGCACTTGTTCTCCGTCTAATACATGCTTGATTTCCGTAGCCTGTAACATATCTATAATCGCTGCTTGTTGATTATCACATGTGGATAATAAGCGCTGATAAACAACCCCAGACAACGCGACAGCCAATTTTATCCTTCTCCACACCAAGATCTTGCAATCTCAAAATAACATCACGTGCCGACATTGCATGCACCGTACTCAATACTAAATGCCCACTTAAAGCTGCCTGTACTGCAGCCTTTGCTGTTGTGCCGTCTCTAATTTCACCAACTAATAAAACTTCTGGTCGATGTCGTAAGGCCACTTTAATTAAATCGTCGTAGTAAATACTCGCATCTTCATTAACTTGAAGCTGTACAAATTTAGGTTGTTGTATTTCTACTGGATCCTCTATTGTCAACACTAATTTATCATCTGATACCTTATCTAACAATCGATATAAAGTGGTTGTTTTCCCTGATCCTGTTGGTCCAGAAATCACAAACAAACCTGAATTTGGCAAGGCGGCCTCTATTTGTTGAAATTGCTGAAAATCTAACCATTGCTGTTTTTGTTGTTGTTGGTATATCATACGTAACACAACTGTTTCACGGTTTAAGAAATCGCCAACTGTGGACACTCTAATCCAAATATTATCAAATTGAAATCGCCCTAATTGCGGTCGACGTCGTTCCGAAATGTTCATTTTTGCACGATATTTAATTGCAGACACCATCAGTTGCGCCTCTTCTTCACTGATGTCTTTAAATGCGTAAGATTGACCATCCACATGAAACTTAATCACATATTTTGCATTGTCAATTGGCAATATATAAATATCATTTGCTTGTTGCGTTATTGCTTCCTCTAAAATTCCATTCATATTGGCACCTTTCTGAATCACATAACATCATACGACCGTGATAGTTTTTTCTCACAAAAAAACCCAGATTTCTCTGAGCATTCTTTCAATATATGTCTAATCTATGTTCACTTATCTAAACGTGCACGAAATGCTTTAGTTGCTTCTTCATATCCAGGCTTGCCTAATAAAGCAAACATCGCTGTTTTATAGGCTTCAACTCCTGGTTGGTTGAACGGATTAATACCAAATGTATAACCAGAGGCACCAACAGCCATTTCAAAGAAATAAATCAAATAACCCAATGAATAGGCATCTTGTGCTGGCATGTGCACTGCTAAGTTAGGCACACCACCATCAATATGTGCTAATGTTACACCTTGAGATGCTTTTGTGTTAACTTCATCAATCGTGATACCTTCTAAATACTTCAATCCGTCATTATTACCGGCTTCATGTGGTAAGTCCAAATTTGATACCGGATTATCAAGCTTAACAACTGTTTCAAACAAATCACGACGTCCTTCTTGAATATATTGACCAAGTGAATGTAAATCTGTTGAAAAGTTAGCTGATGAAGGATAAATACCTTTTTGGTTTTTTCCTTCAGATTCACCCATTAATTGTTTCCACCATTCGGACAAATATTGCATTGATGGTTCCCAATTAATCAGTAATTCTGTTGTATAACCCTTATCGTACAATATACGACGAGCTGCAGCATATTTATAAGCTTCATTTTTGGTAATATCGTCGTCTGAATATTCAATCTGTGCATCTTTTGCACCTGTCATTAATGCTTGAATGTCAGCACCTGATGCAGCAATTGGTAGCAAGCCAACAGCTGTTAAGACTGAGAAACGTCCACCGACACCATCAGGTATTGCAAACGTTTCATATCCTGCTGAAGCAGCTTCATCATGCAATGCACCACGGTTAGCATCTGTTGTTGCAAAGATACGCTTTTTAGCCGCATCTGCGCCATATTTTTTTCAAGTAATTGTTTGAAAACACGGAAAGCAATTGAAGGTTCTGTCGTTGTTCCAGACTTTGAAATGACGTTTACTGAAAAGTCTTGATCGCCAATGACACGTACTAAATCATTCAAATATGATGCAGAAGTTGAATTTCCAGCAAAATAAATTTTGACTCCTTGACGTTGGTCATCAGACAATTCATTATTAAACACTGGGTTTAGAAAATCAACGGCCATTTTAGCACCGAGATATGATCCGCCGATACCAATAACAACCAAAATTTTTGAATTAGATTGAATCTTTTTAGCTGCCAATTGTATGCGACTAAATTCTTCTTGATCATAGTCTGTTGGTAATGTTACCCAATCAGAATACTCTGCCCCAGCCCCTGTACGATTTCGCAGTTGTTGATCCGCCATTGTAATTAATGGTTGCATTTCAGAAAATTCGTGATCAGCCACGAAATTTTCAATGTTCTTTGTATCAAATGTGATGTGTGCCATAGTATTACCCGCAATTCACCTGTGTAAGTTTCACAAGTGAATGCTTTCCTCCTTAATATATGTTAAGCGCTTACAAGATTATTTTATCACAATTTTGTTGCCGCTGCTTCATCAATAATAATTGTCACATTTTTATGATTCTGTAAAATGGAAGCTGGCACTTTCTCTGTTACAGGACCATTGACCATAGCTGCAATTGCATCTGCTTTACCAGCGCCATAGGCCATTAATAAAATTTCTTTTGCAGACATAACCGAGGCAATCCCCATAGAAATTGCCTGAGTTGGTACATCAGCCGAATTATCGAAAAAGCGTGCATTAGCATCAATTGTTGATTGTGTTAAATCAACAATATGTGTTGTTGAATCAAATGCCGTTCCAGGTTCGTTAAACCCAATATGCCCATTTAAGCCAATGCCTAATAATTGCAAATCAATAGGATGCTCTGAAATGATCTTATCATATTGTTTAGCTGCTGCTTTGTGATCCTCACTCATGCCATCAGGAACATATGACTTTTTGAAGGGCTTCTTATTAAAAAGATGTTGATTCATAAAATAGCGATAGCTTTGCTCATTATTGCCATCTAAACCGAGATATTCATCCAAATTAATCGATGTTACATTTGAAAAATCTAAAACACTATCTGTCAACTCTTTATATAAGGCAATCGGTGTTGATCCAGTTGCTAAGCCAAGTACTTTAACCCCACTACTTAATGCTGATTGATATATATCAAAAGCTTTTCGAGCACCCTCAGCTGGATTTTTAACTTTAATAATTTTCATAATTTTCTCCATTTTAATCGGTCTATACCAATTTGGTCTATACCAATATAATAACACAGTTTAATCATTTTGAAAAGTTAAAAAACAACTTTTTAAAGTTGTCAAAAAATACTTTTAGCGCATCATTGCCCGCCATGCACGAACGATAAAATTAGCTTGTCTTGTTTTTTGTGTAGCAACCAACTGCACTGATTTATCCGAATCATCACTGGTTGGCAAATATTGTGCACCACTTAAATTAAACTTAATATCTCCAATTTTCTGGCCTTTTTGCACTAATTTGCCCTTGACATCAAGCGCCGTCATTTTTGGAGACAAATCAGATGACTTATTGATCCAAATTGTCCTTGTCTGCGCAACCACCACTGGCATATGATACAGTTTCATACGCGATAAATTAACCTCTTTAGCATATGGCAGCACATGCCCTTTTTTAAAAGTCGTGGCTTTTTGAGCCTCTAAGACTTCATTAACAATATTCAACGTTTTCTGATACCTTTGTACTTCATCCATGTAACTTGCTGCGCCATTAACAACAGTTATAAACTCATGTCCGCTACTATCTTTAATAATGCCAGTAAAAGCTGCGCCTGATTCTGGCGTAGATCCTGTTTTTAATCCTTCAATAGTGAGATGATTTGGATTGATTAAGTATGGCCAATTTTTTGTCATTTCAGTTGGCTCATTGACAATATAATTATTTCTTAGATGGTATGAAACATGAGTATTTGTGGCTAGTTCACGAATATTTGGATCTAACTGCACTATTTCTCTTGCAATGATTGCAACATGTTTTGGACTCGCCAAATTTACCGCATTATCTGGTGCATTTTTAACTTTATTCTCAAACGCATCTTGGTTAATTTGCCCAGCAGAATTATACCATGTTGATTGGGTCAACTTTAGTTCCTTAGCCCACAACTGTAATGCCTTTGCAGTCGTCATGTTTTTTGGTGTCATATATTCTGCAAGTGCAAATGCGGCATCGTTGGCTGACAATGTAATCATGGTATTATACAATTCACGTACAGTTAATCGATCCCCAGCTTTAACAGCCAAATGAGAAAACAGATGACTATCTTGTTTAGATAAATCAGCTTTTTTAGAAATAGTGACTTTATCTGACCATTTTATTTTCCCTGAATTAATTGCCTTAAGGACAGCATAAGCTGTTAACAATTTAGATTGTGATGCGATGGGCCCCAATTTATCGGCATTTTTTACTGCTAATATCTGCCCAGTACTAGCATCAATAACAATAGCTGAACTAACATCCTGCTTTATCTCTAGTGGTTTAGCTATCGCATTTGCAGAAACCGCTGTTGTCATCAAAAAAAGCATGGCAACTATCGCCCCAATAATTTTAATGTGTCTCATTATCTCTCTTCTCCCTAATGTTGCTTTAGCGGTATTGTCACGATAAATGATGTTAATTCATCATCTGATGACGCAGATACTGACCCCTGATGTTGCTCAATAA